>NZ_JAUBTU010000194.1:0-1368 GCF_036705085.1 Microcoleus sp. B6-A1 | reverse complement strand
CAGGGTAAGAGCATCTTAATCAGGCTTGACACAAGCACTTGAGAATCTGCATCATATAGTCATCATTCATCGCCGCTCGTTTCTTTTTTTGTCGCAAACTACGTCGGAGAGTCGTTTCTTGATTGATGGCATTAAGTGCCATTCGTCTTAGAAGAGCCAAGTTTTGAGGGCTGTTTAACGACCGAATGCGACATTGGTCTTCATTAAAAGTGACATCTAAAGTCCAATGAACTTGGTTTTCAATCCCCCAATGTTGACGAATTACACGACCATTAAGCTGAGCATCCACTGGTAAAGAACTTAGGTAAAACTGTACCTCTTGAGTCGTTTTGTTCCAAAGATGACGGACTCGTTCTACACAAACAATAGTCTGAATGTCAGTCCATTGTTCTTGTTTATAAAGTCCTCCTAATGCCGCCACTGGCACCGCCCAAACTTTTCTAATTTCGACGCGATGATGTCCCTTTTCTGTGCGGGAATCATGACTCACTTCACTGCCCTCAAACTGTTTAGATTTAGCCATCTCAAACCAGGTTTTAACTTGATTATAAAGAGTTGGATGATTACTTTTTAAGGTGACTACATAATCGGCTTTTTTATGACGAATTAACCGAACGATCTCGGCTTGAGTCCCCATCGCATCAATCGTAATAATGGCTCCGGTGATGTCAATTAATTCCAACAATGCCGGGAGCGCTGTGATTTCATTTGAATGGTCTTCAACTTTGACTTGTCCCAAAACTAACCGATGTTCACTCGCCCATGCCGTCACTAAATGTAAGTTTTTTACCCCTTTTGTTCGGTCATAAGACCCTCTCAGACTTTTTCCATCAATCGGGATCACTTCTTGAGCAACTGACCCGATTAATTGGTTCATCCATGTTCGCAATTTTTGCTCTAAAATTTTTGGCTCTAGCTTTTCAAAGACCCGACGGAATGTATCGTCACTTGGGATGCCATTGGGTAACTTTAAAAACTTTTGTAACCAGGTAAACTTACTGATTCCATAATTTTCCATGTCTTCCCACCCATCCGCTCCGGCTATCACAGCTAATAAGGCAATGACGAGAATATCTTTGAGTAAGTGGTGTTTGGTTCGCTCCACTCTTGGATCTGGTACGTCATCAAAATAATTTGAAAAGCCAGCTTGTAAATCTTCCATAGAGATGGGTTTTGGCTTGTTGAGCTCTTGGGATTTTGCCGTTGGCTTGGAAGGAGCGAATCCTTTACTCATGCCCATAAACTTTTCCTTACCTTGATGACTTAGCTTTTGAGGCATTATAGAACCGTTAATGACGAGCGGGCTACCTGTGTATTTTGTTTGTTTTGTCAAGTACAATTTATACCAAATTAGATGAGCTTACCCTG
>NZ_JAUBTU010000139.1:0-13998 GCF_036705085.1 Microcoleus sp. B6-A1 | reverse complement strand
ACGGTGTTGTTAACGTTTGTAAAGGGGTTTGACGACAGTTAAACTGATGAGTGTGATTAGGAAAGCTGATGAGAGGAGAGACAGGGGCGAAAAAAGCCGATCGTTGCTAGGTAGATCGAGATGACAACTTAATTATGCCCGCACCAACTCCAACCGATATCGGTACAAAGCCACAGGATGCCCGCCCGCAGCAAAATAATCCGGGTCTTGCGGCGACAAATAAATCGCTGTCACCTGATCTGCCTCAATTCTTTTACTCGCAGAATCGCCATTTTTCCCGCATCCAACAACTCGATAAGCCGTTGTTGTCTCCACCTCATTTAAATAAATATCAGACTCTCCCCGAAAAATCTGCTGAGAAATCTCTGTAGACACAAACTCGCGAGGATTCGGCGTCTCAGTTCCCCGACTGGTAACAATTGAAATTAATTGGCGTTCCCCTTTCAAAACAGTAATTTGGCGGTTGGGATTGGTCGGATCGACTTTCACCGAAAGTACGCCACGATAGCCTAAATAAGCCTTGGCAATATTCAAACCGTTAAAAGTGCGATCGGCTACAATCTTTTGAGCATTTTTAAATGTATAATTAGAAATTAACCCAAGATTTTTTTCAGGTTGAAATCGCACTTTAAATAATATCGGCTGCTGCAAATACTGGCGGTTGCTTTCAAACCCTGGCGTGACAATATTTGGCGCTAAAGGAGCGGCTAAATCCACCAAAGTGCTAGCAACATTCCAATTCCCCGCCATCCAGTCGGGATATACCAAATCTCCCTTAGCTACAGCGATAGGAGGCTTGCTTTCCCAATTGGGAAAACTTGATATGCGATCGCCCAAAACCCCTGCCCTCGCACCGCCACCCCACAGCAACACCAGCAAAACCAGACAAAAACCCCAAATTCCCTTCATACCCAATTACATTCAAACAACTAATTTTCTGTCTCTCTTTCTCTTCTCTGCGTTCTCTGCGCCCTCTGCGGTTCATTAATTCAAAAATCAGACAACAAATCAGTTAAACATCATATTTTATACCATTTTCATAAACAGGCAAGATGCCTGTTGCACAAAAATAAATGTTCTGCTTGTGGGGAGTAGGGGTTGGGCATCCTGCCCGCCCCCAATATGCAATTTAAAGGTGGAAAAACCTATCTTTTAAAGAGCCTCAACAGGTGCCGGTTCCCAAACCTCCCCGTATTTTTCCTTCAAGTCGTGCCAATTTTCCACCTGTCCTGGTTCGTATTCCCCCGGCTTTCCCCACTGCAAAAACGCGCTCAAAGCAGCCTCATTTTGTTCGTCCAGAAAACGGATTGCATAAGTAGTGAAATTGCCTCTTTTAGCTTCGCCCGTTTCAAACTTCACCTGTTTGATTTTGTCCATATTTAGGTGAAACTCAAATATTTCGGCGTGCATATTGGCATATTTACCCTTCGGCAACTCCGCATAAAACAGCTTGTGAATTGAACCGCGCACTTCCAGCACAGCCGCGCTGCTAGTCACGATTAAACGCAGCGTTCCCAATTGTTCGCAAGCTTCCAAGAATTCTTTCAGGTTAGGCATAATTTAATTTGGAAATTGGGTATAGGGTATTGGACTTTGAGCATTAGAACCAACAACAACTAACAATCAACCAATGACTACTGACTACTGACTACTGACTACTGACTAATGACTATGTTTCGTGCAGTTCGTAAGCAGCGACAATCCGCTGCACTAGAGGATGTCGCACCACATCCGCCTGAGAGAATTCGCAGAAAGCAATGCCCTCAACGTTGCGTAGAATGTTTTGGGCAACTGACAATCCCGACTGTTGGTTTGGCGGCAAATCTGTTTGAGTGATATCCCCCGTCACTACCATTCTCGATCGAAAGCCCAGACGAGTCAACACCATTTTCATCTGAGCCGGCGTCGTATTTTGAGCTTCGTCCAAAATTACGAAAGCATTGCTGAGAGTGCGCCCCCGCATATAAGCTAGAGGAGCTACTTCGATCAAGCCTCTTTCCATTAAATCGGCCATTTTTTCAGGGTCGATCATTTCTTGCAGGGCGTCGTAAAGCGGGCGCAAATATGGATCGACTTTTTGCTGCAAATCTCCCGGCAAAAACCCTAATTTTTCGCCAGCTTCCACCGCTGGCCTGGTTAAAATCAGCCGTTCGTACTGCTTGCTCAACAGCGCTTGCACGGCGAAAATAGCAGCTAGAAATGTTTTGCCAGTACCAGCGGGGCCAATGCAAAATGTCAGGTCGTGCGTGCGTACTGCTTGGACGTATTGCCGCTGCTTGAAGGTTTTGGCTCTAATTTCTTCGCCGCGGCGGGTTCTGGCGAGAACGTCTCGCTGCAAGTCTTGTAAATCGCCTTGGCGGTTGCTATCCAAAGCTTGGCGCGCCGTCTGGATTTCAACTCCGGTAATATTTTTGCCGGATTTCCAATAGTCGGAGAGCGATCGCACTAATTTATGACACAATTCTACTTGACTTTTTGTGCCAGAAATCAGCAGTTCTTGCCCTCGCATTACCAGGGTAGCACCGGTTTGCTTAGAGATCATTTTCAGGTTTTCTTCTTGATTACCGGCCAGCGACATTGCACTTTGAGTGCTCGGTAACTCTATTGTTAGTTTTTCATTCATGCCAACATAATCTCCTCCAAATAAGCCATTAAAAGTTAACAACTAAACGTTCAACCCGTCACTATTTGCGAACAAAAAGACGCCCGTTACTAGGTTTTACCTAGTATCTAAGGCGTCTTTTAGATTTAGCTCCCAAATGAGTTTGGTGCTTGAGGCACAAATCAAATCTCCCTTCTATTAAGTCAGGCAATTTTAGATTTTAGATTTGAAATTTTAGATTTTAGATGAACCTGATGCCGCTGACATTTGAAATTTTAAATTTTACATTTGTTTCCGATCGCAAAACCGGCAATTTCAAACCAAACGGGGCTTGTAATACAAACTCTACAACAGGCAATCTAAAATCTAAAATTCTTTCTGGTTTCTGCAGTTAGTTAATAACCGGGAGTATTTCTGCTCGTTCTAAACGTAGGTGTGTTAGTACGGCGAGGTTGTTCTCTCGGAGTTCTGCTAGCCAAGGGACTCGGCGACGGAGGTGGCGTCCGGGGTCGGAAGTCGCCTCGCGGCTCCCGCGAGCCACGATCTGGGCGGTCGCGATCCGGGCGATCGCGATCGCCCCTGGGCGGGCCAGATCCACGATCGCCCGCTTCGCCATCGTATATATCTAAGTAGAGGGACTGACCAGCCGTCTGCGCCACCGCTTCGAGCGTAGTTCTAATCGCCTGAATATTGCGTCCGCCCCTACCGTAAACCCGGCCTTTGTCGGGATCTTCAAAAGCCAGCCTAACCCAGACCCGCGATTGGCGCGGGTGCAGTTCGCAATCAACCCGCAAAGAGCCGGGCGTCTCTAAAAAAGGCCCAATTAAAAACTTAACCAGTCCAGCATAGTTGGGACTAGCTGACTGTTGCTGTGCTGGATTCAACGTTAGCTCCGGCTCCGACTTGTTCAAATACATGGGCTTTTCTCAGGATGTCACGCACGGTGTCAGTTGGCTGAGCGCCGTCTTGCAGGCGCTTGACAATCGCTGGAACATCCAGCCTGGTTTCGTTATTTCTGGGGTTGTAATAGCCGAGCTCTTCTAGGGGACGGCCGTCGCGGCGAGTAGAACTGTTCATCGCTACAATCCGGTAGCTTGTCTCGCGTTTTTTCCCGTATCTCTTCAATCGCAGTTTGATCATCTTCTTGCACAATAGTCTTGTTCCAATTCTAAGCTATTTTGTCAGTGCTCCTTCCTCGAACCCCAACTCAACCCCTATTTCTTAACCTCCGACCAAAATATCGCTACGATTTGCAGCCCCCAAGGCAGGTCTGGCGCCGTCAATGTGTGGCGTAATTGCTACTGGTAAAATCGATGCAGTTCCCCACTGCTGCACCAATTTTTGCAAAAATATATCTTGCTGCGCTCTCAAAGAGTCCCAATCGGTGCCGCGATTAATAATTGCAAACCAAACTAAACCCCGATCGCGCGTGGGTATGGCTCCCGCCAAAGCAATCACCGTGTCCAAAGTACCAGTTTTCACCACAGCCGATCGCGGAATGTGTCGGTATTCCAAAGTTCCTTTATCGCGCCCGGACACCGGAAACAAGTCAGCAATCGTCAGCCCAGTAGTCTGAAGGTTGCGGGCGATCGCCTGCATCATCCCACAAGCCGCCCTCGGAGACATCTGATTTTCCACTCCCAATCCCGAACCGTTAACTAATTGAAGTTCCTCCTCCGGCACCCCCGCGGCCCAAGTCGCTTGCTGCTGCACTATTTTTGCCCCGCCCAAATCGTCGGTCAGCATCTGAGCCATTTCATTGTCGCTGTGGACGTTCATCTGCTTGAGAATTTCGGCTAAAGGGAGCGATCGGCGCTTCAGCAGCAAACGCCCCGAAGTCACAAATTTCTCAGCAATGACGCTGCCGGCCACCGTTACTTGAGGCTTTCTAGTTCCGGGAGCCATCTTAGAATACATTGCCACCACGTCCGCAGGCCAATTGCTACCCTCAAGAGCTTGCCGCAGTATCTCCCCCGCCACCAAAGGATCGGACTGGTAATTCATGCGAAAATTGCCAGTCACCACCAAATTGCCCGCCACACGATTGATACCCATTTGATTGAGAGCATTGCCAACGGCGATCGCCTCCTCCCACACAAACAGCGGATCGCCCCCGCCGCTGACCACCAAATCTCCCTGCAATACACCATTCCTAATCGGCCCCGTTGCTCGGAACCGCGTTTCAAACTGATAATCCGGGCCCCAAGTTTCCAGCGACGCCAGAGAAGTCGCAATCTTAGTCAGCGAAGCCCCAGGCATCAGCGTCTTGCCTTGCTGACTTACCAGCGGCACCATTCCCGCTTGCACCCAAATTCCCTGATTTCCATCAATCAGGTTTTTGTCTTTCAACTCTTTTAAATATTCCCGCACCGTCGCTTCTGCGGGCAAGTCTGGATTTGCCCCATCTATTCCCCCAAAAGCCAAATCTTCGGCCACCACTAACCCGGGTATCCCTCCCCGCCAAGCCAGCACGGACGCAGCATTAGGCGCGGCACTGCCTACCCCAGCCATGTCCAGCCACAGAGACATCATCCCTGAGCTAAATAAATCCAGCATTTTTTACTCCTAAAGTCAATCGATTTTAGATTTTAGATTTTAGATTTCAGATTGAAGAAAGCGCTCCCACTGATAAATCCGGGGGCAAGTGATGAGGATGGGGAGCTTTTTTTTCGCTCCACGGATGAATCCGGGGTTTCCGGACTAAAGTGCTTGCGGTCATGTAAACTATTTCATTGATTTTTTCAATTTGCAGTCAAAAATAGTAAAGTAGTGACAAAACAAGTTCTATCAGAGTAGTCGGAAATAAGAATTGTCCGATCGCCCTTGCGAGCGGATTTTAGTTTTTTATTCAGACTTGTGGATTCAAGATCCTGACCGAAAGACGAGACGCAAGCCCCGGGCTACCGACATGGGGATAAGTCGGTAGCGGTTTCAACCGCCGTGTATAATCAGCACAAGCGAAAAGTGAGTAGGAATAACATAAGAGCGCATTGAAGTACCCTAGTATGGAGCAATCCCAGCAACGGACAGATCCAACTAGATTTGGAATAGTTAAAGGGCAAATAATGGCAGGGTATGGAGCGTTCAAACTTAAACATACGAAGGACTCAGAAAGTATACGCAATCTCAGTTTTAAGCTGTTTGAGTGAGTAGAGGGATACTTGAATGTCCCGTTGTCGCCTTGATTGGTGGGCAAGAATCCCCCGGCTTTAGACGTGGGGAGGTTCAATTCCTGGTAGAATTTTTAGTGTTTCTCAAACATTGGTCAATGGGATCGACACGCGCAAGAATTGCAATAGACGCTATGGGTGGGGATCATGCCCCCGCCGAAGTTGTAGCTGGAGCGCTTAAGGCACAAGAAGAATTAGGCGTAGAGATTTTGCTTGTGGGCGACCCACAGCAAATAGAAGACTCGCTCCGGCAACAAGACGCGATCGGCCGCGTCTGTACAGGTCAGCTAGAAATCGTTCCTTCAGAAGGAACGGTGGAAATGCACGAAGAACCTTTGAGTGCCCTCAAACGCAAGCCCAACGCTTCGATTAACGTAGCGATGAACTTGGTAAAGCAGCAGCAAGCTGATGCTGTGGTGTCCGCCGGTCACTCCGGCGCGGCAATGGCTGCTGCCCTGCTCAGGTTGGGCCGGCTCCCCGGAATCGATCGCCCTGCGATCGGTGCGGTTTTGCCGACAATGGTACCGGGCCGCTCTGTACTCATTCTCGATGTTGGCGCTAATGTGGACTGCCGCCCCAAATTTTTGGAGCAGTTCGCTCTTATGGGAACTATTTACAGCCAGTGCGTTCTCGGCGTCGCCGAACCTAAAATCGGCCTGCTCAACATTGGCGAAGAACCTTCTAAAGGCAACGACGCCGCAGTGCGAACTCACCAGTTATTGGTGGACAACCCGAACATTCCTTTTGTGGGCAATGCCGAAGGCCGCGACGTGCTGTCGGGGAAATTCGACGTGATTGTCTGCGACGGGTTTGTCGGCAACGTGTTGTTGAAGTTTGCCGAAGCGGTGGGCGAAGTCGTCGTGCAAGTGCTGAAGGAAGAATTAGTCAAAGGACTCCAACATCAAATTAACGATCCTCTGCTGCAAAAAAGCTTGCAAGGATTTAAGCAGCGGGTAGACCACGTTGAACACGGCGGCGGTTTGCTATTGGGCGTTGCTGGAGTTTGCATTATCAGCCACGGTTCGTCTCAAGCTGGCTCGATTTTTAATGCCATTCGTTTGGCGAAGGAGGCTATTGACAACCAAGTGCTGGAGCGAATTCGATCGTCCAATAACCAAAGCGCTCTGGAACAAGAAGCTGTGAATTAGAGGCAGTAAGTAGGAATTAAAAATTAAAAATGTAAAATTAAAAATGTCAGCTTAAACCAACTGTTTTGCTTAAAAAAGAGTAATTTCAGCAGTTTAAAAAATAATTTTAATTGGTAGTTTTTAATTTTTAATTTCTAGATGGAACAGCGAGTAAATGGAGAGGAATGTTGCAGCAATCAGGGTTCGGCATTGCCGTCACGGGTAGCGGTTCTTGTACACCGCAGGTTTCGCTGGATAATAACGGTTTGAGTCAGATAGTAGAAACGAATGACGAGTGGATTGGCGCGCGGACGGGTATTCGCTCCCGCAGGCTGGCGGACGATCGCACTTCTTTGTGCGATTTAGCCACAGAGGCATCTCAAAAGGCGATCGCCATGGCAGAAATTTCGCCTACAGATATCGATTTAATTATTTTGGCGACTTCGAGTCCTGACGATTTGTTTGGCACTGCCAGTAAAATTCAATATCAGTTGGGCGCGACAAAAGCTGTGGCTTTTGATTTGACAGCAGCTTGTTCCGGCTTTGTTTTTGGTTTAGTTACAGCCTCGCAGTTCATTCGGACAGGGGTTTATCAAAATGTTTTGCTGATCGGAGCAGATATTTTATCTCGCTGGGTAAATTGGTCGGATCGGGGTACTTGCATTCTATTTGGAGACGGTGCAGGTGCGGTGGTATTACAAGCTTCAGAAGTCGATTCCTTTTTGGGATTTGAAATTCGCAGCGACGGCACACAAAATTCGTCTCTCAATTTGGCTTACAAAGCCGAGTCAAAAGAATTAATTGAGGGCGTCAGCGTCGCAGTTGGTGGATTTGAACCCATCACAATGAATGGTCAAGAAATCTATCGCTTTGCCGTGAGAAAAGTGCCGGAAGTCATAGAAAAAGCTATGTTTCGGGCAAATGTCAGCGCTGCTGAAATTGACTGGCTGTTGTTGCACCAAGCCAATCAGCGGATTCTCGATGCAGTTGCCCAAAGGCTAAAGATTCCCCCCGAAAAAGTAATCAGCAATTTGGCAAATTACGGCAATACCTCCGCGGCTTCAATTCCCCTTGCCTTAGACGAAGCCGTGCGTCTGGGTAAAGTTAAAGCGGGCGATACTATTGCTGCTGCTGGTTTCGGTGCAGGTTTGACTTGGGGGGCTGCGATTTTTAAATGGGGAAGGTAATACCATTTTCGATTTTAGATTTTAGATTTTAGATTGGGAATTACTGAGGAACTATGGGTTTGGAG
The DNA here is from genome assembly GCF_036705085.1 of Microcoleus sp. B6-A1. Lineage (NCBI taxonomy): Bacteria > Bacillati > Cyanobacteriota > Cyanophyceae > Oscillatoriales > Microcoleaceae > Microcoleus > Microcoleus sp. B6-A1. The sequence continues at coordinate 5,847 of NZ_JAUBTU010000139.1, read as the reverse complement.
CTGGTAAAGCAGTTTCATTCTTTTTGGGAACTGGTATAATGTTTGGCGGCTTTAAACTTTGGCTAATGATTGTGGGGAGTGCGACCGTTGCATAATACAAATCCTTTAACAAGCCATACATAGGGCAAGGGGCGCAGCCGTACTCCCTCGGGACAGGAGTTCTTGACAAGCCCGCCCTGAGATTGAAAATCCTCTATTCTTTGATCGACTTTCCCCGGCTTGAAGGTTAAAAATTTTGTTACGGCTATTAATTAAATTAAAGTAGCAAAAAAAATATAAACCTGGTAAAAATCGCAATTATATGTTATAATTGTGAGTCGCGAGTAGATAGTTCGTTAACCGAAAGATAGCGGATACCAGCGAGCGAAGTTAGAAGCGGGAAAGAAAGAATTTTTGCAATCACCAATTAGCAACCACCAATTAGCAGATTACCGGAAAAATGACTAAAACAGCATGGGTATTTCCCGGACAAGGTTCCCAGGCGATCGGGATGGGTGCAGACTTATTAAACTTGCCAACAGCCAAAGCCAAATTTGAGCTCGCTAAAGAAATTTTAGGCTGGTCTGTCCCGGAAGTTTGCCAAAAAGAAGAAGCAAAACTATCTCGGACTCTCTACACTCAGCCTTGCTTGTTCGTAGTAGAAAGTATTTTGGCCGACTTAGTGCGAGAAAAAAGCGATCGACCAGCGGTAGTTGCCGGTCACAGTTTAGGAGAATACGTTGCCCTCTACGCAGCAGGCGTCTTTGACTTTGAAACCGGATTGCGCTTAGTCAAACGCCGCGCCGAACTCATGGATACTGCCTCCGGCGGCCAAATGGTGGCTTTGATCGGGTTCGACAGGCAGGAACTAGAACTGCAAATTCAATACAGCCGAGATGTGGTGCTGGCAAACGACAACAGCGAAGCACAAGTCGTGATTTCTGGAACGCCCGCAGCAGTAGAAGATTTGCTTGCCAAAATCAAAGTCAAACGCGCCGTTAAATTGAATGTTTCCGGTGCGTTTCACTCTCCCCTGATGGCCGGGGTGGCGGCCGAGTTTCAACTAGCCTTAAAGTCTGCAAGGTTTTCCGATGCTAAAATGCTGGTGCTCTCGAACGCAGAACCCTCAGCCACTACCAGCGCAGCCACTTTAAAGCAGCGGTTGACTCAGCAGATGACCAAAGGCGTGCGGTGGCGAGAAATTTCCCTGCAATTGCCGCAACAAGGAATCGATCGCGTAGTGGAAATTGGCCCCGGCAAAGTTCTCACAGGTTTGATCAAACGCACTTGTCCCGATTTAGCGCTGGTAAATGTGAGCAGTTTTGCCGAATTGCCCGCTTAATCTATTTTTAGCCTGTTATTAAACGGCAGGTTATAAAATTGAGAGTTAACAGGCCTGAAGATTGCCGAAAAACAATTTGCACAACAGGCAAATCCGAATATTGCCTGTTGTGCAAATTGGGGATAGACGATCCAGACATTTAGACAATATTAATCAAAAATCGAGAAATCGATCGACCTGACCGAAAGCATCCAGGATACCCGCCACGTGATTCATCCGTCCAGAAATAAAAAACCTGTATCCGATAAAGGAGCCCCCGAATTTATCTCGCGCAAGTCAATGCTTCAATTCTTTAATCTAAAATCTAAAATCTAAAATCTAAAATCGATTGACGGGGCGATCGACAAATCCTGATATACACTAGGCATAAAAACCAAGCTTATCTGGTACTTATATGAAAAAAGTCCTTTACTGGTTGATGGGCGACAAGGCAGGCAGAACCATAGTAGGTGCCTGGAACTGGATGTGGGGACTGCCCGTGGAATCCGGCGGCCAGGTGTCGGTGGCGGTAGCCGAAGAGTCACTGCGATCGATGCAAGAATCAGTGCAAAAGCTAGCAGTCGCAGTCTCCACCCAAGTTGCAGCCTACCAGCGCGCCAAAACTAAATATGAAGAAAAAGTTAGGGAAATGCAAACCGTAGAGCGCCAAGCCATCACAGCCCAGCGCAACGGCAACGAAGAAGCAGCCCGCTTGGCAATGTCGAAAGTAATTCAGACAGAACAAATTCTGCCGCAGTTAGAAGCCCAAGTAAAACAAGCCGAACAGTTCGTGAACTCTTCCAAAGACAAGCTAAATCGAGAACGGATGAAGCTGGAAGCTTACAAAACCGATATGCAAAATATGAAAGATATGGCTGAGATTAACGAAGCCCTCAGAGCCATATCCAAAGTCAACAACGACCTCAGTATCGATTCAGCTCGATCGCAATTTGAGCAAGCCAAAAACGCCGTCCACGGCCGCCACCTCAAACAGCAAGCTTTAGCAGAAATATCTGAAAACCCCCAAGAAAAAATTCAGGCAGAATTAGAAAATATGACCTTAGACGATGAAGTTAATCGCAGGCTACAAATGTTAGACGACTCCAACAACAAAGAACTTCCAAACTAAGGAGAGTTTATGGCTAAGAGTGGGCCTCCCCCCATAGTTTTTATTCTGTTATTTCTGTTGCTCGCCGCTGGCGGTTGGTTCTTTTTTCTCAACAAACCAGCATCGCAAGATGTTAGTAACAATCCCCCCACTCCCACACCTGCAGGCGATGGCGTCCCACTTCCCGTCGCACCCGTAGTTGGCGGCGCTTCGCCTGTTGCAGCTAGTTCCTTTGCGCTTCCAGCTTCTGTTCCTGCGGGTACGGCGGTGAGAATTGACGGTTCCACCAGCATGGTGACAATCAATCAGAACCTCAAGAACGGCTTTCAAGGCAAATTTTCCGGCACGAGAGTCGATACCAAAGCGAACGGTTCTGAAAAAGGAATTCAGGATTTGGCGGCGGGAACAGCCGATATTGCAGCGGTATCGCGACCTTTGACGGCTCAAGAACAAGGTCAGGGTTTGGCAGCGGTGCCTGTTGCCCTAGATACGATCGCCCTTGTAGTTGGCATTAACAACCCCTTCAAAGGAGGTTTAACTTCCGCTCAAGTTCAAGATATCTTCAAGGGAAATGCTCAAGACTGGTCGAAAGTCGGCGGCCCGGCAGGCCCGATTAAAGTAATTAACAGACCGGCAGTTAGTGGCACTCACCAAACGTTTAAAGAACAAGTGCTCCGAGGTGGCGAGTTTGGTACGACGGCAAATATTACCACGCTCGATCGAGATGCTACAACTCCTCTGCTGCAAGCTTTAGGCAACAACGGTATTGGCTATGCGACTTTCGCTCAAGTAGCCAATCAGAGAACGGTGCGTGTTGTTCCCGTTAACGGTGCGACGCCGGATGCGGGTAACTATCCTTACAAGCGGCAGTTGTACTACGCTTACAAAAATCCTCCTAGTCAAGCAGTTAAGGATTTCTTGGGCTACGCGACTTCTTCGGAAGGACAAAAAGCTATGCTGGCCGGAAATTGAGCCTTTGCAAAGAATTCGCCAGAATAAATTCGGGCGCTACAGAAGCTTGCAAAGCGGTTTCAACCGCCGAATCATCTAACAGCACGACACGCATAAACACGGATACACTGATGATAGTCAACTTAGCCAATTAGCTAAACAGTCCGATCGCTGGGCCTATCCGTGTATCCGTGTCAAAATCCGTGTAGTGCTTCTTTTTTGATTGCTGAACTGATAGGCTAATATTCGATGTAATTTAAAATTTAAGGTTTTTCTGTGAGCAAAAGTCGCGAACCAGTCGAAAGTTTACTTCTCTACTATTTATTCAAATGGTCAATTGTCAGCCCGATGCTGCACCTGTACTTTCGGGGCCGCATCTACGGTGCAGAAAATGTTCCGACAGAAGGGCCGGTGGTGGTAGTCAGCAATCACGCCAGCGATTTTGACCCGCCGATTTTGTCGAATTGCATGAGGCGGCCCGTCGCATTTATGGCGAAGGAAGAGTTATTTAAAGTTCCTATTTTGAAGCAGGCAATTACGCTTTACGGTGCTTACCCAGTCAAGCGGGAAAGTGCCGATCGCAGTGCAATTCGCTCGGCGATCAACTCTTTGGAAAATGGCTGGGCGACGGGTGTATTTTTGCAGGGAACTCGCACGCCGGATGGCAGAATTACTGAACCGAAATTAGGTGCTGCGCTGATAGCTGCTAAGGCAAAAGCGCCGCTGTTACCTGTTAGCTTGTGGGGAACTCACGCCATTTCGTCCAAAGGTTCGGCAGTGCCGCGTCCGGTGCCGCTGACGGTGCGAATTGGCAAGCTAATTGAAGCGCCCGGTTCGTCGGATCGCGAGGAGTTGCAAGCGCTGACTCAAAGATGTGCGATCGAGATTAATGCGATGCACGATTTGGGGCGCTGATTTTATAAATTTTGTTGCTGTTTTTCAGGTTATATCTACAGATAGATGAATGCTGAAGATAAACACCGAAAAATATCAATATAAGTGATTGAAAACAAGCTCAATAATTAGGCTTGAATTTGAGTTTAATTTTACAGGGGATAAGAAGAAAGATATGGTAACAAGCAGTCAAACCCGCGCGTTGGGATTGTTTTCTAACCGCGAAGATGCCGAGCAAGCTCTAACAGAATTGAAATCTTCGGGGTTTCCAATGGATAAAGTTTCGGTTGTTGCTAGGGAGGCAGGCGAGTCTGTAGGGGATACTCAAACGATCGCTCAAGTGGGTGATAAAAATCTAGACACAGGAGCAGGAGTGGTAGCAGACACTCTGACAAATAGTGCTTTAGCCACCGTGCTAGTGGGTCTGGGAAGTTTAGCTATTCCCGGAATCGGGCCGATGATTGCAGCGGGGACTTTGGGCGCCTCACTGGTGGCTAGCGTAGCAAGCACTGGCGTCTCGGCGGCGGCTTTCGGTGGAGTGGTCAAGGCCTTGACTGACTTGGGAATTCCCGAAGAAACAGCTAGAATTTACACGGATCGCCTGCGGGCCGGCGATTATTTGGTAGTAGTAGATGGCGCTGAGGATGATATTAGTCGGGTTCAAGGGGTTTTCAGCAGTCGGGGCATTCAAAATTGGGGCGTTTTTTAAACAGGAATTGTGCACCAAGCTCTATCTGTAGGGCGATGCACACCTCACCATTGGTGAGAACAATCAGCTCAAATTTTGTACCCGAATTTTCTGTGAAAATTAGCGGCTCGATCCCCCCTAACTTAAAAAGGGGGGAACCGGAAACGGTCTGTCGTCTGCCGGAAAGCATTCATTCATTCATTCATTCATTCATTGCCCACCCCCTCCCTACAGGTAAATTATTGATTTTTATCGCTCATCTTTTGATGCTGAGGCGGTGACATAAGCGACAGCTAAAGGCGAAATTTTTTCTGTAACTGCTGCGATAACTTGGCGATCGAAGTCAGTCCAAACTCTGGGGCGATCGAACATACAAGGCTGCAAAACCCCCCACAATAAGCCGTCAGCACAAAGGTGAGCGTGAATCAAAGCTCGATGTCCGAACTCTTTTGCCTCAAAATTTTTGTTGACTACTTCAGGATTTGCTGTTTCAACATCCTCAACAAAAATCGACGGTTCAGTTCGCAAAGCTGCTGCAAACAAAGGGTCTTCTTCCCCTAAAGATTCTGGTTCTTTTTTCCATTCCGCGTCCCCAATCTCTGGAAAATTAGAGTTGCGACGCCAGCAGTAAGGTACTCTGCCCCTTTGCGTTTCAGGATTGCGGAGGTAGAGAAAGACCCGATCGCAATTTAACACCTCGCCTAAAGCCGGCACCAAAGCCGAAAAAACAGCATCCGGTGTTTTGGTGTCACTCAAAATTTGCTCTAGAACTTGCGGCAGAATTTGCTCGGTCATTAACTTTGGCTCTTGAAGTTCATATACTGATTTTAAACCCACATTCCGCACCCCCAACTGGCACATACGCGGATTGAGGAAGTAAAAGTGAATCATCGGAGATAATAATGA
>NZ_JAUBTU010000138.1:0-14022 GCF_036705085.1 Microcoleus sp. B6-A1 | reverse complement strand
ACCTAATTACGCACTTGATTTAGCCCAATACTTCATCTTATCATGTTTTAGGTTGAAATTAAGATGCGTTTACCCTGCATCTCGCCCGGATTCCAACTCCCCCAATCGAACTCGTCCCAACCATCCCGGCAATGTTGAATGACATCACTGTGAAATTGATGGCAAAAAACCCAGAATCTCGCTATCAAAGTGCTTTTGGGCTCCGGTACGACTTGGAAACCTGTTGGCAGCAGTGGCAAGAAACAGGCGAGATTAACCAGTTTACCTTGGGGGCTAGAGATATTTGCGATCGCTTCGCCATACCCGAAAAACTCTACGGTAGAGAAACCGAAGTTAACGCATTATTAGCAGCATTCGAGCGAGTCGCTAACCCCCCCCCAACTGGGGCAACCACAGGGGGATTGCCCCTACAGTAAGGGGGGGCTAGGCGAGTCCCAACCCCCCCTTAGTAAGGGGGGGCTAGGCGAGTCCCAACCCCCCCTTACTAAGGGGGGGCTAGGCGAGTCCCAACCCCCCCTTAGTAAGGGGGGGCTAGGGGGGGTCGAAATCATGCTAGTTGCTGGCTTTTCCGGTATTGGTAAAACCGCCGTAGTTAATGAAGTTCACAAACCCATTGTCGGAGCGCGCGGTTACTTCATAAAAGGCAAATTCGACCAATTCAAGCGCGATATTCCCTTTTCCGCCTGGGTGCAAGCCTTCCAGAATTTGATGCGGCAACTACTCGCAGAAAGTCCCGCAGAAGTACAGAAATGGCAAGCTAAGATTTTAGAAGCATTAGGTGACAATGCTCAGGTGATTATTGATGTCATCCCCGAATTAGAATACCTAATTGGCAAACAGCCAGCAGTACCAGCAGTTGAAGGGAGTGCTGCTCAAAATCGCTTCAATTTGCTCTTTGGTAAATTTATCCGAGTCTTCGCCACAAAAGAGCATCCTTTAGTAGTTTTCTTGGATGATTTACAGTGGGCAGATTCGGCTTCGCTGAAGCTAATGCAGTTGTTGGTAGGCGATAAGGATACCAACTATCTGTTGTTAATGGGAGCCTATCGAGACAATGAAGTTTTTCCCGCACATCCACTGATGCTAACTTTGGATGAGATTCGCAAAGAGTCGGCGACAGTCAACCAAATTACTTTAGCCCCCTTAGATAAATCTTCCCTAAATCACCTAATTGCTGATACGCTCAGTTGTCCACCAGAACAAGCAGTTCCTTTGACTGAACAGGTTTTAACCAAAACTCAAGGCAATCCTTTCTTTGCCACTCAATTTATCAAATCACTTTATGAAGATGGGTTAATTACGTTTGATTTTAGTTGTGGTTATTGGCAGTGCGATATTGCCCTAATCAAGGCGCTGGCTTTGACCGATGATGTGGTCGAGTTTATGGCGCTTCAGTTGCAAAAATTGCCAGAAAATACTCAGGAAGTTTTGAAACTAGCAGCCTGTATTGGCAACCAATTTGATTTAGCAACTCTAGCAATTGTCCATGAAAAATCTCAGACTGAAACAGCGGCTGATTTGTGGCCAGCACTGCAAGAAGGATTAGTTATTCCCATCAGTGAAGTATACAAATTCTTTCAGGACTCGGAATCAGTTGAAGTTGTACAAGCATCTGATTTATCGGTTCCCTACAGATTTTTACATGACCGCGTACAGCAAGCGGCATATTTTCTGATTCCTAAAGATCGGAAACAGTCAACCCATCTTAAAATTGGGCAACTGCTGTTGAAAAATACTCCTCAAGTAGAACTAGAAAACAACATATTTGATATTGTCAACCAGCTCAATCTCGGAGCAGAATTGCTTGCTGACCAGAAAGAAAAAGCTGAACTAGCAGAATTGAATTTAATCGCCGGTAAAAAAGCCAAGAAGTCCAACGCATATAAAGCAGCTATCACCCATTTTACCTTGGCAATGGAACTTCTGGATTGTAGTTGGGAAGAAAATTACCAATTAAAATTTGAACTGCACAAACAACGGAGTGAGTGCGAATATTTAACCGGGGGTTTTGAGCAAGCAGAAGAACTTTTAACGACTGCCTTAAACAACGGTCAATCAAAACTCGATCTAGCAGAAATTTACGCTATATACATGGCTCTCCGTATGACCCAGGGAAGAAATAATGAAGCCATCCAATTGGGTATAGATATTTTAAGATTGTTTGGATTGGATTTACCTAGTAAACAAGAAGAATTGCCAACAGCTATTGCAGCCGAATCTGAGGAACTACTATTAACCCTTCGCGAAACAAAGATCGCAGATTTACTGGATTTACCAGAAATCGAAGATATCGGTATCAAGGTTACCATGAATCTGCTGGGGGATTTCTGGACAGCAACCTATTTAGCCAGCAATCAGCAGTGGCTAAATTTGTGCGTGCTGAAAACAGTCAACATGACATTAAAACAAGGCAATACAGATATATCAGCCTTAGCCTATGTTAATTATGGCATGATGCTGGCAAATCAGAACGACTATGAATCCGCTTATGAATTTGGCGAACTGGCTTTAAAGGTAGCAGAAAAATTTAATAATATAACTTTGATAGGAAAAGTTAATAATATATTTTCTCATATCATCAATCCATTTAAAAAGCATTTAAAATCGAACATAGCGCTTTACCTGAAGGCTTATGAAGCCAATCTAGAATGCGGCAATATTGTTTGGGGTATTTTTTCTGTATTTTATAGTATATGGACTAGGTTTATTATTGGTGAAAATCTAGAAAGCGTTTATCAAGAATGTGAAAAATTCTTAAGCTTTGTTGAGCAAACTAACGATGAAAATATGATGGCAGCGTTTGCAACACTGCAACGCACTATCTTGAATTTACAAGGATTAACCCACAATCGGTATAGGCTTGATGATGAAGGTTTTAATGAAGAATCTACTATAGAAAAGTGGAAAAAAAATCATTTTTATATTGGTATACACTGGCTGGATACTTTTAAAACTCAAATTTTATATACTTATGGAAAATATCAAGATGCCTTTAAAATAGCCAGAGAAAACTCCAAGATGCTGGGCATAGATGGAGGCTTTTTTAATATCACCCAGCACTATTTATATGATTCGTTGATTTTAACCGCTCTTTATCCTACAGCTACTATTGAGGAAAAAGATGATTATCAGCAAATTTTACAGAAAAATTTGGAAAGGCTGGAAATATGGGCTACTAATTGCCCAGAAAATTTCCTGCATAAATACTTGCTGGTATTGGCAGAATTAGCGCGGATACACGGACAAGACTTAGAGGCAATGGAATTATACGATCGCGCGATCGCGGGAGCTAAAGACAACGGCTACATCCAAGAAGAAGCACTAGCCCACGAACTCGCTGCCAAATTCTATCTCGAATGGGGTAAGGAAAAAATCGCCCAAGTCTATCTCACTGATGCCTACTACTGCTATGCACGCTGGGGTGCTAAAGCAAAAGTTGATGATTTAGAAAATCGCTATCCTCAATTACTAGCCCCGATCTTCAATCAAAAAACCAGCTCAAACACGAGTGATACAATTACCCAAATGATGACGGCAACTGTTACAAGTTCCAGTTCAGGAGTTTCCGGCATTCTGGACTTAGCAACAGTAATCAAAGCATCTCAATCACTGTCAGAAGAAATTAACCTCGATAAGTTACTCTCCACTTTAATGCAAGTGACGATGGAGAATGCGGGAGCTGGAAAAGGAGCTATGATTTTGGTAGAGGGAGATTCATTGGCGATCGCGACTCAATGTGTTAGCGGTCAAGCCTGCAACACCCAATCTACTGCTGTTGCTGGCTCTCTGGAGATTCCCATCACCATCATCAACTATGTCTGGCGCACCCAAGAAACCTTGGTAATTAATGATGCTACGGCCCAGACTACCTTTGCTGCTGACTCCTATATCATCCAACAGCAACCACAGTCGATATTGTGTCTGCCAATTCAACATCAAGGAAAGGCGATCGGCCTTCTTTATCTAGAAAACAATCTGACAACAAATGCCTTTACTCCTGACAGATTAGCAGTCTTAAACATCTTGTCTTCTCAAGCGGCGATCTCGATCGAAAATGCCCAACTCTATGCCAACTTAGAAGCCAAAGTCGAAGAACGCACCCAAGAACTCTCACAAGCTTTAAGCTATCTCGAAGCCACCCAAGCAGAATTGATTCAATCAGAAAAAATGGCAGCTTTAGGACAACTTGTGGCTGGAGTTGCTCACGAAGTTAACACTCCCTTGGGTGCGATTCGCTCCTCGGCGGGAAATGTTTCTAAGTTCTTAAATCAAACTCTAGAACAGTTACCTGCACTGTTTCAATCACTCTCGCCAGAAGAAGCAGATAATTTCTTGAGTTTACTCCAGCTTTCTCTAGAACAAGAAACCAGCTTGTCAACGAAAGAAGAACGCAAATTTAAGAGAGCTTTGAGGAGCCAACTGCAAGAATTAGGCATCGCCGATCCAGATACCGCAGCCGATCGCCTAGTGATGATGGGAGTATATCAAGAAATTGACAGCTTTGTGCCGCTGCTGCAAAAACCCGAGAGCTTGAAAGTCCTGGAAATGGCCTACAAACTTTCTGAATTAAAAAGAGGCCTCGCTACGATCGACACAGCCACAGACAGAGCGTCAAAAGTCGTGTTTGCCTTAAAAACCTATGCCCGTTACGAACAGTCGGGGGAAAAGAGCACAGCCAGCATTACAGAAGGCATTGAAACAATCTTAACCCTTTATCAAAACCAACTCAAACAGGGAGTTGAAGTAGTGAGAAACTATGCCGAAATCCCGCCGATACTGTGCTATCCAGACGAACTAAATCAAGTGTGGACAAATCTGGTTCACAATGCTTTGCAAGCAATGGATTACCGAGGCAGGTTAATTATTGATTTGGTGGAGCAAGACGGGCAGGCTAAGATTAGTGTTACTGACAGCGGTAAGGGGATACCATTCGAGATAAAAGCGAAAATATTTGAGCCGTTTTTTACGACTAAGCCGGCCGGAGAAGGTAGCGGTTTGGGGCTAGATATTGTGAAGAAGATTTTGGCAAAACATCAGGGTAAAATAGAAGTCGAATCGATTCCCGGTCAAACTACATTTCATGTTTTTCTGCCGATGAGCGGCGTCTAAGGATCGCGAATTAAATAATTTACACTCTTGAAAGTGGGATGTCGGGCCCGTCCAGAAAGGACGGGCCCGACATCCCACAAGAACCATCAAATTGTAAGTTATTTAATTCTCATTCCTAAGCACTCACAGGGGCGATTCGGGAGGTTTGTTTTGATCGTTCGGAGGAAGAGTCCTCATGAAAATCATGAGGACTCAAGCCCGAACGATCAAACCTGTTTTGATAGCGGTTGTGCGATCGCACATATTACTTCATAATTCCACTCTAGCCGGAAATGGGCGATCGAGCTGGAATACTTGCATTATATGTATTATACTTAGCTAAAGCTCTGGGGAAATCTCTTATTCAAGAGAATCTGAGTGGGGTGCGGGCGATCGACCTAACATACTCTAGCTTAAAATAAGATCCATCCCGCTAAGTTGATTGACTAATTTTCCGGTTAATAATGAATCACAAAGGAGAAAGAATAGGTGGCTAAAGCAGTTATTTTGTGTGTTGATGACGAAAGAATGGTGTTGGACAGTCTCAGAACGCAGCTCTCATCATCATTTGGCAATAATTATATCTATGAAGCAGCCGAGGATGGTGATGAAGCTTTAGATTTAATTCAAGAATTAAATGAAGACGATGTGAGTATTGTTGTGATTATCTCAGATTGGTTGATGCCCGGTATGAAGGGAGACGAGTTACTGATTCGCATTCACGAGCAATTCCCTAAAGTTGTTAAAATTATGCTGACAGGTCAAGCTGACGAAGAAGCTATTAGCCGAGCTAAAGAATTTGCAAATCTCCACTGCTGTTTGTCTAAACCTTGGTCGGAAGCCGAATTGCTGGAAACTATTAAATCAGGTTTATCTCAACTATGAAACAACAGGTAATTGTCTGTGTAGATGATGACAACACCGTGCTGAAGAGCCTGAAAGCAGAACTCCAAGAAGTTGTCGGCAATGCCTATCTCATAGAAATTGCCGAGGGTGGGGAGGAAGCATTAGAGTTGATTGAAGAACTCTTGTCAGATGGGTATGAAGTACCGTTAATTATTTCCGATCATATCATGCCTGAGATGAAGGGAGATGAATTATTAAAAAAAGTTCATATACTCTCGCCCAAAACTATCAAAATCATGCTGACAGGTCAAGCAGATATTGAGGCTGTGGGAAATGCTATCAAAAATGCCAATTTATATCGTTATATAGCTAAACCCTGGCAGCAAGAAGATTTGAGTTTGACGGTAAAAGAAGCAGTAAACAGTTATATTCAAAATAAACTTCTGGCATCACAAAATGCGCAGCTTCAGCAAATGAATGAGGAATTGGCGCATTTAAACCGCGAGCAAGCCTTGCTGATTACCCTACTTCACGAAAATGAAAATCGCTTGATGCAGTTTTTGGAAGCAATGCCAATTGGGGTGGGAGTGTTGGACTCGGAGGGCCAAGTTTATTTTGTGAATCAGAAAGCAAAAGAGATATTTGGTAAAGGAGTTGTACCGGATACGAGTGCCGAACAACTGTCAGAGGTTTATCAAACTTATCAAGCCGGTACAAATCAAGAATATCCTCCCGATGATTTACCGATTGTGCGGGCATTGAGGGGGGAAAATGCCACCGCTGAAGATATAGAAGTGCATAACGGCGATAAAATTATTTCTTTAGAAATTTCGGCAACTCCCATTTATGATACCAACGCTAAAGTCACCTATGCTATTAATACTCTCTTAGATATTACCGATCGCAAAAAAGCGGAAAGAGATCGCCAAAAATTCATTGAGGAGCTTTTTGAGGTGAATTGCAATTTGGAACTGGCACTAGATACAGAAGTAAAAATCACTGAGGCGACAAGTCGCTTTGTACCCAATCAATTTTTAGCTTTTTTGGGATGTGACAGTATTGTTGATGTTAAATTGGGAGACGCAGTGGAGTTGGAAATGTCGATTTTGTTTTCTGATATCCGCGATTTCACTACTCTTTCGGAACAGATGACACCGGAAGATAATTTTAAATTTATAAATTCATATTTGAGTTATATGGAACCGCTGATTGTGGAAAATCAGGGGTTTATTGATAAATATATTGGCGATGCAATTATGGCTTTGTTTAGCGAGGGCGCGGATGATGCTTTGAAAGCGGGAATTGCCATGCTGCATAGTCTTGCTGAATACAATCGAGATCGCGCTACTGTGGGTTATGTGCCGGTTCAGATTGGGGTGGGAATTAATACTGGTTCTTTGATGTTGGGTACTGTTGGCGGACGCAATCGGATGGATGGTACTGTGATTGGCGATGCGGTTAATTTGGCGGCTCGGATTGAAAGTTTGACGAAAAATTATGGGGTGTCGCTGTTAATTACTCAGCAGACTTTCGATGGCTTGAGAAACCCTGCTGATTATGGGATTCGGGTAATTGATAAGGTTCAGGTTAAGGGAAAGTCTGAATGGGTTACTGTTTATGAGGTTTTTGATGCAGATTTGCCGTTCGTTCAAGCGGGGAAGTTGGCTACTTTGCCAGTGTTTGCTGAGGCTTTGTCTTTGTACGATATGAAGAATTTTAGGGAAGCTGCGGGACTTTTTGCGGATTGTTTGGGGCAAAATCCGGGGGATAAGGTGGCTCGAATTTATTTGGAAAGGTGTCAGTAGTTAGTTGTTAGTTGGCAATTGTCAGTTGTTATTAGTTATTAGTTATTAGTCATTAGTCATTAGTCATTGGTTAGCGATCAAGCGTCATCAGTCAACAGTCATCAGTTAAGAGTCAACAGTCAACAGTCAACAGTCAACAGTCACCAATGACTAATGAATCCTGACTACGGTTGTTCGATCGGCAACTCTATGATAAACTCGGCTCCGTGACCGAGTGCAGACACGCAGCTAAGTTTGCCACCGTGTTCTTGGACAACTTTGTAGGAAATGGACAGGCCTAAACCGGTGCCTTTGTCGGCGGGTTTGGTGGTAAAAAAAGCCTCGAATAACTGCTGGGAAACTTCTTCTGGCATACCGGGGCCGTTGTCAGAAATCCTAATTACAGCATGGGAGTTTTGGACTTCTGTCCTAATTTTAATCTTGCTGCGGTTAGCTTTGACTTCGGCAACTGAACGCCCTTCGTTGTATTCCTCGATCGCGTCGATCGCATTTCCGATCAAATTCATAAATACCTGATTGACTTTCCCGGCATAGCACTCAACCAAAGGCAAATTTCCATAGTCCTTAATTACCGCAATTTCGGGATAGTTACCTCTGGCTTTCAGGCGACTTTGCAGAATCAGCAACGTTCCTTCAATCCCTTCATGCAGGTTAACTTTGCTCATTTGAGAATCGTCTTTGCGAGAGAAATTTCTGAGCGAGCGCACGATTTCCCGAATGCGATCGGCCCCAACCTGCATCGAAGACATCGCTTTCGGCAAATCTTCTAGCAGAAACTCTAATTCGATATCCTTAATTTTATCTTGAATTGCTGCCGGCGGCTGCGGGCAGTGCTTCTGGTACATATCGATCAAATTCAGCAAATCTTCCGTGTAGTGGCCCACGTGGACGAGATTGCCGCAGACGCTGCTAACAGGATTGTTAATTTCGTGAGCGACACCGGCTACCATTTGACCGAGAGTAGACATTTTCTCAGTGTGAATCAATTGAGCTTGAGTTTGCTGCAATTCGTGCAAAGTATTTTCGAGTTGAAGTTTTTGTTTGGTTAACTCTGTTTGCGATCGCCGCAAAGCTTCTTCACTGCGTTTCTGCTCGGAAATATCAGTAATTAACCCTTCCAAAGCTATCAATTCTCCAGAGTCGGAAAACACTCCCAAACCTTGCTCCCAAACCCATTTTAATTCGCCATTTTTAGAAGTAATTCGGTAATTTAGCTGATAGGGTCGATTTTCTTGTAAGGCCACTTGCACGGCATTCCACAAATTCTCGCGATCGTCCGGGTGAGTCAAATCCGATATAGAAACTTGCCGAGTGCCGATAAATTCTTCAGGAGAATAGCCGGCTAACTGATAGCAACCTTCGCTGACAAACTCCATACTGCGATCGGCATCGTTGCGAAAACGGTAGGCCATTCCCGGCAAATTGCTCATCAGCGTCGCCAAAGCCCGCTGGCTTTCCCGTAGGGCTTCTTCGGCGTGTTTGCGATCGGTAATATCCGTCATCACCGCCAGCATACAGAGTTCGCCGTCCAAATTAATCAACTCTGCTGACAGCAAACACACCACCACCGATCCCGACTTCATCCTAAACTCGCATTCCTGATTGCGAACAACACCTTGTTCGTGTAAATTTTGTCTAAAATTAAGTCTGTCTTCCGGCCTTACCCAAATATTTAACCCCGGTACTGTATTCCAGGTCGTTTCTTCTAAATCATAACCAGTCATCAACAAGAAACTATCATTAACTTCAATAAAACGACCCTCAGCAAAAGTAGTAATAATCATCGGATCTGGACTCGAACGAAAAGCCTTAGAAAACTTTTCTTCCGATAAGATCAACTTTTTAATAGCCTCTTCCAACTGACTTGTCCGCTCTTTAACCCGCGATTCCAATACCTCATTAGCCTGCTTCAGGGCTTCCTCAGCCTGCACCCGATAAGTGATATCGCGCACCACGCCTTGCAGCCCTATTTTGCCGCCGATATCCATAGAAGTTAGCAGCACTTCCGCCGGAAACTCAGAACCATCCAAACGACGGTGCCGCCAGTCAAAACGGCAATTTCCCGATCGCAAAGCCGTCTTAATTCGCTCTTGAGAAAGACTCATAGAATCTTGTCCGTCCGGTTGCAACGGCGGGCTGAACTCCGAAGGATGCTTGCCGCAAAACTCCGACTCAGTGCTGCATCCAAATAACTTTAAAGTAGCCGGATTGCAATCCAAAAAACCCTCTTCGTCTAGCAGCATTACCGCATCAGTCGTCGATTCGTACAAAGTGCGAAACTTTTTTTCCGACGCCTGCAGAGAAGCAATCAACTGCATCTTTTCCTCAGCCGCCCGCTTTTGGTCAGTAATATCCTGCATTACTTGAGAAAAGCCTTGCAACTTTCCCCTTTCATCGCGCAAAGGAGTAACAATAATATTCGCCCAAAATCGCGATCCGTCTTTGCGAAGCCGCCAGCCTTCATTTTCGTACCGACCTTCGGTCACAGCCAGGATTAATTTTTCTTGGGGTTTGCCAATTTCCAGATCTTCTTTCGTGAAAAAACACTCCGAATTATTGCCGACTATTTCATGATATCTGTATCCAAAAATGCGTTCTGCACCGGAATTCCAGCTAGCTACATACCCATCAGGATCTAACATGAATATAGCGTAATCCTTAACGCCTTCAATTATTAAGCGCAGCCGTTCTTCGCTTTCTCGAAGTGCAGATTCTGCTTGCTTGCGCTGGGTGATATCTTCTACAAAACCTTCGTAGTAGAGCAATTTACCCGCTTCATCGCAGACAGCCCGCGCATTTTCAGCGATCCAAATTATTGTTCCGTCCCGCCGATAAATCTGCGACTCAAAATCCGATACGATGCCATGTTCTTGCAAAGCAGAAACAAACTGATCGCGCCGATCGGGATTGACGTAAAGCTGATCGCTGATATCAGTCAGACAGCCCATTAATTCTTCAGCAGAATTATATCCGTAGATGCGAGCCAAAGCTGGGTTAGCGCTGATGTAACGACCGGATTGGGTTGTTTGAAAAATACCCGACACAGCATTTTCAAACATACTATAATATTTTGCTTCCATTTGGTGCAGTGCCTCCGCGACATTCAGGCATTCTATCGCTTTATTTCCTAATTTTTGATTTCCCACTTGTGAATACCCTGCTATTGTGTGTGAGTTGAATATTTTTGGTCTACAGCCTGTTAAATTTGATCCGTTATTTAGGCTGAAAGCTCGTGTGTCGCAGCCGGAGACGAGTGTGTTTATTCATCTGTCCTACGGGGCGGCTAGTTATTAGTGATTGTTGGGGAAAGTTAGTTGATCGGGTATTTATTTGATGCTTGACTGGCTCTCACGATCGCATTGGCACATCGATCGGCTTGCAGTGCAGGTGTTCGAGCAAAACCCGCTCCTTGAAATCTCCCTGAATATATTAGCAGTTGAATACCCTGAAATAAGTTAGTGGCAAGGATGTTACTACAATAAAAGGCAGCGATTTCTACAACCCCAAGATTCTATTTATAAGATTTGGGTGAGAGTACGATCGACTCTTACCCGAAGCAACTAACCCCCCTGCAAGAGCTAAACGCTCGCTGTCCTTGCTGTCAGTCGATTGGAGATTTGAGATTTGAGATTAAAGAATTGACTCCACAGATGAATCTGGGGCTCTCCTAAAATCTAAAATTTTTTGGTTTCCACAACTCCTGTCGGAAACTTTTATCGCTCTTTGGGTACTCTGAGTTACTGTTAAGTATTATTGCTGATAGATAATACAGCAGACTACTGGCAGTTGTACGATATGGGGTTTCTATGTAAAGTTGGCACAACAATAGGGTAATTGTTGTATCAAAAAATTCATATTCTGCTGCTGCGGGCGGAAAAATTCTGTAGCGGTGCTGGCATTTGGGCAAAAATCGGGGCCCGATCGCGCAAAATGTGGTCGGCAAGTCTGGTAAAATCCCGATCGATTCTCAGTTTGGCCACAAAGCTCGATCGAGCTAAATTTGACTAGAAACTAATATTAATGACAGATTCTCCTCTACTAGCAACGCCAGAGTTATCCCCTGCTTCAACCCAGACGGCGGATTCTCCTGTGTGGCCAGCCCTCCTGCAACAACTGTTAGACAGACAATCTCTCTCACGCGCCCAAGCAGCCGACTTGATGCAGGGATGGCTAGCAGAAGCTATTCCCCCCGTCCTCTCAGGAGCCATTTTAGCGGCCATCCAAGCCAAAGGAATCTCTGCCCCAGAATTGGCAGGAATGGCTCAGGTATTGCATTCTCAGTCGCTTGCAGGCGAGTCGGAGAGCGTTTTCAATCCCAAACCCTCAATCTCCAATCTCAAATTAATTGATACTTGTGGCACAGGCGGCGACGGCGCTTCCACGTTTAACATTTCCACTGCTGTAGCTTTTGTGGCCGCCGCCGGCAAAGTTCGAGTCGCGAAACACGGAAATCGCTCCGCATCGAGCAAAGTTGGTTCTGCTGACGTGTTGGAAGCACTGGGAGTCAACCTCAACGCCGATCCCGCGAAGGTGAGATCTGCGGTAGACTCTGTGGGCATCACCTTTTTATTTGCCCCTGGGTGGCATCCCGCACTTAAGGCTGTAGCGTCGCTCCGGCGCACTTTGAAGGTGCGGACTATTTTTAACCTTTTAGGGCCTCTTGTCAATCCTATGCGCCCTACAGGCCAGGTAATCGGGGTGTTCGATCCTAGTCTGGTATCAACTATTGCTCAAGCTTTGGGCGAGTTGGGGACTGAGTTAGCTGTAGTCGTTCACGGCAGAGAAAAATTGGACGAGGCGGGGTTGGGTGATGTGACTGATTTGGCGGTTTTGTCTGATGGCAAAGTGGAACTCACTACTTTAGACCCCCAAAAGGTAGGATTGACACCAAGTGCGATCGGCTCGTTAAAAGGCGGAAATGTTGAGGAAAACGCCGAGATTTTGCGGAACGTTTTGCAAGGCAAAGGTACGCCCGCACAAATGGATGTTGTAGCTTTGAATGCTTCTTTGGCTTTTCAGGTGGGAGGTGCAATTCCTATGGGTTCTCACGCAGCAGGAGTTTCTATGGCTAAGGAGATTTTATTTAGCGGTGAATCTTGGTTGAAGTTGCAGCAGTTGATTGAGTTTTTGAAATGAAGTCAGTTGTCAGTTGGGAGTTGGGAGTTGGCAGTTGACAGTTGGCAGTTGACAGTTGTTATATCATATTCGGTCGATTGACCATGATTCCTGTAGGGGCGGGTTCACCAGCAATAGTCGCCAAAAACCGACAATCTCAAAAACCCGCCCTATGTATGATGCGCGATCGATCGTACATGATATTAGTTGTTAGTTGACCCGAAAGCAGTTGGTAGTTGTTAGGAAAGCAGTTGCTACAAATAACCAGTAATCAATAACAAATAACCACTAACAAATAACCACTAACAAATAACTTCTTTTTAAGACCGCGATCGAAATTCAATGACATCTTGCTTAATAGTCACATCTTTATTACCAAAAAAGTCGTGACCCAACAGTCCGATATCTAGGGATGGCGAGACTGCGACAACTACATTGTTAACAGCTAGACCACCTGCTTCCATAGAATTCAAGCGACCGAGGGGAAAAGTAGCCACTCCGTTGGGAGTTTGTGCTTGCACTGTTCCCTGGAGAACAACGCCCAAGGCTTTAGCCATTGCTGGTGTAATTACTGTGCCACTAGCTCCAGAATCTACCATCATCTCGAACTTTTGTTTGCCGTTAAACGTGACTTCTATGACGGGGATATTAGCCTCTCGGCGTTTGATTTTTGCCTGAAACACTCCCGACTTTGCCGCCGCCGAAGTGGTGGGAGTCAATTCTTTGGGGAGAAAACCGCAGACTGATTGGCTGAGGTTGACGGTTCGGCCTGACGAGCTCCGCATGAAGCATCCCTCACTTTCTTGAGCCACTGCTGGCGAGGAGTTGGCAACACTTCCTACTAAAATTGAACTGCTCAGAGAAATAACCCCTGCTAAAACCAGTAAAGGTTGGCGCAGGTTTTGAGGGATCGGTAGAGGCTTTTTTGAGTTTGAGAGTAAAGGCAAGGGTGATTTACTAGCCATAGTTTCGTTAAACGCTGTAGCTCGATCGTAACAGCGACAACTGCCTTTTGGTATAGATTTAGACTTTGGGCCATCCTAAGCTGCTGGCAGATCAATTGCTGGCGCGGGGGGAGAGGGAGAATTTGCACTTAGGATCGCGAATTAAATAACTTACAATTTTAATTGTTATTGTGGGATGGGCGTCCCGCCCGTCCTTTTTGGAC
>NZ_JAUBTU010000137.1:0-14154 GCF_036705085.1 Microcoleus sp. B6-A1 | reverse complement strand
AACCTCTTTAAATATACTTAATATTCTTATTATATCATATTAGTTATTTATGTAATTAATTTTGTTTAACTACTTAAATGGTACTGCTCGATTTTAGCATCCCGAACCTGCAACCCTCAAGGATATAGCAGATGTTGAAGAAGGAAGTTCGGCAACGGATTGGCTTTCTTCTGATGTAACGGAGCTCAGAAAGAAAGTTGGTTGTGCTGGAGTTGTGGTGATAAGTTACAGCAGAGGGATAGGGATATCAGGGTTTGGATCGCGGGCTTACAGTGGCATTTTTTTTGTGGAGTGGTATAACTACTCGGAATCAACAAATATTGCAATTCGTCAAGCGCTAGTGGGAGAGGGTAAATTAGTGTTGGGTAGAGAAAAATCTACAGGAAGCATCGAAGTGCCTGTGCCATTCGGCTTGCCAGCAGCAGGATCGGGCTGGTAAAGTTGGATACGATCGCGCCCAAGTCGTTTAGCTTGATAAAGCGCTTGGTCGGCTGCTGCAATCAGAATTTCGGCTCCCGATTCAGATCCAGGAACAATACTCGCGACGCCCAGGCTGAGAGTGACGTACTCGCTCACCTGAGAACCAGCGTGAGGAAGCTGTAAAGCTGCGATTTTGAGCTGTATGTGTTCGGCTACCAGCACCGCGCCTTGAATCGAGGTATTTGGCAAAATAACGGCAAATTCTTCGCCTCCGTAGCGAGTTACTAAATCGGCGGGGCGATTGACTGCATTGCCGATCGCCGCGGCGACTTGTCGCAAACATTCGTCTCCGCCTTGATGCCCGTAAGTATCGTTGTAACTTTTAAAAGAATCAATATCGCAGAGAATTAGGGACATGGGCGTTTGTTCCCGCGCTTGTCTGCGCCACTCCATTTCTAAATACTGATCGAAACGGCGGCGGTTTGCTAGCTGCGTGAGTTCGTCTAAAGTTGCCAAACGCTCTAACTTGAGGTTGGCGGCTTGCAACTGCTGGTATAGTTCTGCTTGCTTGATGGCGATCGCCAACTGGGTGGCCAGAGAAGACAGCAACTCTACTTCTAACTGCATCCACTGCCGGGGACTGCACTGGTGGGCCATCAGCAGCCCCCACAACTCGTCTCCTTGCACTAAAGGCACTACCAAATAAGCTCTCACCGCGAATTGTGCGAGCAAGTCAATTTGATATTGCGGCAAATCCGCGGCCAAGACATCGGCGATCGGTCGGATCGCTCGATGTTGGTACGCTTCGAGATAGAACTGGTCAAAACAGAATTTTTCCAGGGTTTCCCCCAACATCGGCTTGCAGTTGGCAGCTACAGATTCCACTGTTACCGCCCCCGTCGCCGGGGCGGCGCAGACACTGCCGGTACAGGGGTTGAAGCGGACAATCATCACTCGATCGGCCTGAAGGAACTGACGCACTTCTGTCACTGTCGTGCTGAGCACTTCGCCCAAATCCAGAGACTGGCGGATGTGCTGAGTAATCGTGGCCATCAGCAGTTCTCGTTCGTTCTGCTGCCGCAGAGTCTCTTCTGCCCGCTTGTACTCGGTGATATCTTGAGCGGTGCCGAAAATTTGTTTGGGGCAGCCGTCGGCTGTGCGAGCGAAAACTTGGTCACGGCAGCGAAACCAGCGCCATTCGCCCGATCGATGTTTGAGCCGATACTCCAACTCTAAAATATGCCCGTCTTGAGTCGAGGGAAATTTTTTCTGGTGGGCTTTGAGCCTCGGCAAATCTTCTGGGTACACCAAACTGGAGTACAAAGCAGTTTGCATCTGTAAAATTTCTTGGGGAGTGTAGCCCAGCAATTTAGAAGCTTGACCGTTGACGTAGACGTTGCGCTGTTGGGTCAAATCGTAGATGTACAGTAAATAAGGCGCCGCGTCAGCAATCTGCTGGATGAAATGCTGGCTCGATCGCAATTCTTCCTCCACCCGCTGGCGCACTTGCACTTCTTCCAAAGCTTGATCCCGCATTGTGCGGTAAGCTTGGATGCGGTGGGTGAGGTCAGTCACGTCTTGAATCACCAACAGCGCGTAGAACGATGGGGCATTGACCCCCGGCCATATTGATGACGAAGCTGAGGGTGGGGATTCGCTAGACAAAAAAGCACTTCTTGATGATCCGACTCCGACAGTATCCTCTGATTCCAACTCAAGAGTATGGAGAACCCAGTCTCTAATCTCCTGTTCTTCTATGCCAGCCTCTTGGGCCGGCACAGCAGTCACAGTAGTTTGCTGAATTCGCTGCTGGCCGTCTTGCCAAGTTGCCGGAATCAGGTGTTTGTGAATTTGAGAAGAAAAAATTGTTGGCGGGCCTCCTGCAAAGATTTGCTTGAAGCGAGTGGCGTACTTTAACTGACTCAGGTGAGGAAAATGGGTTGTGATCTTTGTTCCCAATATTTGGCTGCGGGGAATTTTAGTCCACTCTTCCAGACAAGTGTTCCAAAACAGCACCACAAAATCATCTTGCAGCAAGCAGGCGCCGACTGGTACGCTGTCGAGAACCCCAAACTTTTCCTTAATACTTTTGCTCTCCTCAATCATAGACCCCCGGCAAGTTGATTGATAGCAGTCAACAAGGTGTCAAAGGAATTAACATTGAAAATAAGAATGATATCTCCTTCAATGTGAAGCCTTTCAATCATGAAACTGGTCTGGGCTAATAAAACAACTGTATCAGTAGCTAAACCGCCAGATATCAGCAAACTAGCAATCGTCCCTTCGCTATAAGTGGGAATTGAGTAGTTCAGGCGCTGCTGAAGTACGTTGCTGATTGCACCCATGACCCCATTAATTACAATGTTTCCCACTTCACTCAGCGTACCAATTTTGACTGAATCGAGATCGTGAGTTCCTTCTTCCCCTGTGAGCATCGTCACCAGCAGGGCAGCGCTGTTGGTGGGAAAGACTAGCTGGGCAATGCCTCCAAAGGAGCCTGTGAATTTTAGCTGGACTGCAGCGATTTGCTCGCCGTTGAGGTGCTGCTCTAACTCTTCTTCCACGTCGGTGGGAGTCAGAATTTGAAGGTAGGGGATTTGCAAGCGAATCGGGGAGTCGATCATGTCGTTCAAAACCCCTGCGGCTTGACCGATCCCGATGTTGACGAGTTCCTGCAAAGCATCGAGCTGTCGAGTGCTTAATTTCATTGGCTGCTCTCCTCGGTGACACTGAGAGCTTTTTTGATCCACCCGATCAGTTCATCTGAGTTGGGCATTTTGTGAATGACTGCCAGGGCTCCGAGTTCCATGCACTCGGAGCGGGTGCTTGCTTGGATGTCTGCGGTAATTACGATCACTGGAATTTTATATCCTCGATCGCGCATGGCTTGCAGGACTTCCCGACCTTCCATTTCTGGCATCAGCAGGTCTAAGAGCATACAGTTTGGGGTTTTAGTGCCGAGCAGTTCTAGAGCTTCTGGGCCGCTGGATGCTTCCCAAGTCTCGTATCCTTCTGCTCGCAGGATTTTGCAGATTACCCTGCGAGTCAACCACGAATCTTCGACAACGAGAATTGATGTCACTACGTTCTCCTCCTTCTATTGTTTAGGACTGACCGGCGTTGCAGGTACTGCTTTTATCTTGACAGTAATTTAAAGTGCTGGGACGGTGTGTGATCGAGCTTCACTTGGAATTCCTGTTCTTAAAAACTAACGCATTAATGTATTGGATAGTTTAGTATCTTGGACTATGTTAAGAAAAAACCCGGTTTCTGAATGAAACCAGGTTTGCGGGATCTCTATTGCTCCTAACAGGGGCGCTCAATTATAGATTACCAAACGCTTCCGAAGGGACTCTACTCGCTGTTTGGCCGTGGTATTGTCTGGCTCGCAGGCGAGAGCTTGTTCGTAGATTTCCAAGGCTTGGGCTGTTAATTTCTTGCGCTCGTAGGCGTGACCCAGGTTATTGAGAGATGTAACGTATTCTGGCTGCAACTTCAGGGCTTCTTTGTACTGGCGGATCGCGATGTCGTACTGTTCTTGGCCAAAGTGTGCAAAACCGAGGGCGTTGTAAATAACAGCTTGATTTTCTTCCCCTTCTAAGTCTTTGGCTTTCAGGGCTTTTTGAAACAGTACGATCGCCTGGGAGTAAAGCTTCTTATCTAGATAGATACTTCCTAATTCGTAGTATTCCTGTGCTGTTCCTTTTTCTACCGTCAGCTTATTTTCTAAGCGTTCCAGAGACATTTCCAGCTTCCTAGTTTTAAGAATCTGGCGCACCACAAACCAGGAAGTGCTGCCGAGTATAGCGA
Organism: Microcoleus sp. B6-A1; assembly: GCF_036705085.1. Classification (NCBI taxonomy): domain Bacteria; kingdom Bacillati; phylum Cyanobacteriota; class Cyanophyceae; order Oscillatoriales; family Microcoleaceae; genus Microcoleus; species Microcoleus sp. B6-A1. Next base: position 9,924 of record NZ_JAUBTU010000137.1, on the reverse strand, counting down.
GCAGGACTGACAAGTAAATAATGAGCAAATTACTATCCATGTTTTTCTTAAAATTAGGTAGGTCTGTGGAAGGTTTTATTTATTTTAAGGCGATAGCAATCTCTGATATCTGCCTCTGCAACTGTATAAAAAACAAGGAAATAGCGATCGACCGGCCCGATCGCGATTTCTGAAAAAGCAAGAGTCCAGAAGTAAGAACAAAGAAGGAAACTTGGTCTCAACCTCCTAAATTCATCAGGAGTTTTCCTTCTCTGGCAGACAGTTAAATCTTTCTTACTTCTGCTTTGTGCATTCTGAAAATCAAGGGAACTTTCAGGCTCCGGCTCGATTAGCCATTTCCACGACTTTACCGAATGTTGCCGGGTCAATGATCGCCATTTGTGCCAGCATTTTGCGGTTGATTTCGATGTTGGCTTTTTTCATGTTGCCGATCAGTCTGCTGTAGCTCGTGCCGTGCTGGCGCGATGCGGCATTGATCCGAGCAATCCACAGGCGGCGGAAATCGCGTTTGCGTTTTTTGCGATCGCGATAACCGTTACGCAGGGCTTGCATCACCCGTTGGTTAGCTGTGCGGAACTGTTTCGACTGTGAGCCTCGGAAACCCTTGGCTAATTTGAGAATTTTTTTGCGGCGCGCTCTGGCGACATTACCGCGTTTTACCCGTGTCATCTTTAATTTCCGTTAAACTTTACAAGTATGGAAGCATTAACCGCACGTTAGCGTCGTTGGTCTCGTCGATGACGACCAGCTTAGAGAGACGGCTTTTGCGAGCTGAACTTTTGTGCTGTAGCAAGTGGCTTTTGTAAGCTTTGCGGCGCACGATCTTACCGCTGCCGGTCGCTCTAAAGCGCTTTGCGGCTGCTTTGCGAGTTTTGAGTTTTGGCATGGACTGGTGTTATTTGGACACAAGCTTCAACCGTATCACATTTGTGGTACTTTCTGCAAGGGAGATTTGCGGGTTGGGGGTAGCGCTGCATTTGCGGCGATATACAGGATGGGCGATCGGGTAATCTTGCGGTATTTTGCTGTAGTTAACACGTAAGGAGCTTCCCACTCTTCAGTATTCTTGAATTTATCGGGTAATCTTGCGGTATTTTGCTGTAGTTAACACCTAGTATAGAATGTTATACCCCAGTTGCGGTATCATTAAGCGTTCCTGAAATTCAATCTCAAAAAAAATTAATTTCACAGGTTCCAGCGAGCCGAGCCTTACCTTTTTCGGTCGATTTATTTCGCAATAATAATTAAACCATAAGTTTATGGATAGAGATGAGTTTGAAGAATGGCTCTACGACTAAAAGCCTTTGTAAACCCTTAAATTTGTGCCAATTAAAAATGCTGGAATCATGCCGATATTAGCACTCGAACATTACAAATAAAGGAGGTATTTAAGCTGGATTGAGTATTAAACTCTCAATACAGGCCTTTCGGGATTTTCGGGATTGGGAACTAGACGCTGATTTTTGCAATCTACTAGCAAATCTAAAGTTTCTAACACAGTTTGACCGATTAGCACCATATCCCCTAAAACCATTGCCGCCTCAATCGTTTCGCGCCCTTCTATTTCAATGATAACAGGCCCAGTCAATCCCACTGTTTCTTGTCGGCCATCAGCATATTTTGCTATTTCCTGACTCCGAATTCTTAAGCCCAGGTGTTCGCAGACTTCTACAGGAATAGCTGTGCGTACTGCACCAGTATCTATCAGTGCTTCTGCTTCGTACACGCGCAACAGATTTGGATTGAGCAATCCTCTCTTGACTAACTCTTCATCAATGGCATTCGTTAGCTTGACTTTGACTCGAACAGCACCCATATTTTTGCTGGCTTGAGTTAGATCGCGATCGAGATTTATCATATCGCCTCTTTTCGTCTAGAAAGTCTACCTTTGATTCTAGCCACAATTTATGGTAGTAAGGTTCGCAATGCACACCCTACAAGTAGAGTTTGTAGGTAAGTCTTACAGCGTATTTCCGGTTTAGGAAGTGCTGTAGGGACAAAGGCTTTCGCCGTGTCCCTACGGGGATCTATCGCTCTTGTGGGGAGTCGGGGTTGGGCATCCTGCCCGCCCTAAACATACAAGTTAAATGCACAAAAGCTTACTCATCTTCTGCATAGATAAACCGATACAATTCGCTAGGATCTGGCTCAGCGCTTTTCTCAGCAAAATCGACTGCATCATCAATTACTGCTTGAATTTTATTATCGATCTCTTTCAATTCTTCAGCAGTTGCCAAAGTTCGATCGATCAAATCAGCAGCCAACTTCTTAATCGGATCGCGAGGGAACCAATATTCCTTCTCTTCCTTAGAACGCAACTCATCAGGATCGGCCAAAGAATGGCCGCGAAAGCGATAAGTCAAAGCCTCAATCAAAGTCGGCCCCTCGCCGGCTCGCGCCCGCGCTACAGCTTCTTTCGCGACTTCCCGCACCGCCAAAACATCCATCCCGTCAACCTCAAAACCAGCCATGCCAAAAGCATGAGCTTTTTTGTAAATCAGCGGGTCAGAAGTAGCTCGCTCGTGGGCCATCCCGATCGCCCATTTGTTGTTTTCCACAACATAAATAATCGGCAACTTCCACAAAGCCGCCATATTCAAACACTCAAAAAACTGCCCGTTATTTGCAGCACCATCGCCAAAAAAACAAGCAGTCACGCCATCGGAACTTTCATCCCCCAAAGCTTCGCGGCGGTACTTCGATTGAAAAGCCGCCCCCGTAGCTACAGGAATCCCCTCAGCCACAAAAGCATAACCTCCCAACAGCCGGTGTTCGGCCGAAAACATGTGCATCGAACCGCCGCGGCCCTTCGAGCAACCAGTTTCCTTCCCGAACAACTCCGCCATTACCTCCCGCGCCGGGACGCCCGCGCTCAAAGCGTGAACGTGATCGCGGTAGGTGCTGCTAACGTAATCAGTGTCATCCCGGCGCATCGATCGAATCACGCCTGTAGACACAGCTTCCTGACCGTTGTACAAGTGGACAAAACCAAACATTTTGCCCCGGTAGTACATCTCAGCACACTTGTCCTCAAAATAGCGCCCCAAGACCATATCCTCGTAGAGCATCAAGCCCTCATCCCGAGAAATGGTTACGCTTTGCGCGTCAAAAACTGGTAAAGTCCGTTCCTGAACCATAAATAATTAATACCCGACGATCGGCTTCCTAGACATGTGAACTACCCAGCGCTGACATAAAGGTACAGCGTGAGCTTCTGACTTCTACGGGGATTGCGTCAACTTGGACTTGCGTCCCAGTCTCGGACTCACATCCCCTCCATCAGCAGCAGTCCTGGTTCCCAAGACCGATAGCATTCTGATTCCTTCTGCTCTGATATTGGTTGCAGCGTTGCCATCTCTATCGTGATGAGTACCACAACTAGGGCAAGTCCATACCCTAACACCTAATGGCATTTCATTCACCTGATAGTGACAATTTGAGCAGAGTTTCGAGCTAGGGAACCATCGGTCAATCTCTACTAACACTTTACCTTCGCGGTCAAGTTTGTAATGCAAGAAATTGACAAACATTCCCCAACCTACATCAGAAATTGCTTGAGCTAGTTTGTGATTACGAACCATGCCCTTAACGTGAAGGTTTTCGACTACGATGACTTGGTTATCGTCAACAAGCTTTCTTGACAGCTTATGCAAGTAGTCTTGGCGGACATTGCTAATTCGTTCGTGAACCCTAGCAACCAGTTTCCTGGCTTGATTTCTAGACTTGCTTCCTTTCTCCTTTCTGGCTAGTTTTTGCTGCTTTCTTTTAAGGTTGCGTTCATGTTTTGCTAAATGCTTGGGATTAGGGTACTTGGATGTCTTGATGCCATCATTAACAACAGCAAAATCTTTCAATCCCAAGTCAACTCCGGCAACTTTTCCATCGGTGCAAGCAACTGGTTTATCTCCTGCGAGTTTTGTCAGCACAGAGGCATAGTATTTCCCCGAAGGAGTAACACTGACTGTTACAGTTTTGATGGTTCCTTCAATCGGTCGATGTAACTTGGCTTTGACAAGGCCGACACGACCGGGAAACTTGAGGGAGCCGTCAACCAGTTTGACTGATTGCGGGTACTGGATTGACTGCCTATTTTTCTTGGATTTGAATCTAGGGTATTTTGCCCTAGACTCAAAAAAGTTCTTGTAAGCAGTTACCAGGTTAAGCGTAGTAGCTTGCAGAACCTGAGAGTAACACTCAGACAACCATTGTGTTTCTTCTTGTTTTTTAAGGTTTGGCAGGAGTTTGTTTAACGCAACTTGGGTCAAGCCTTTACCCGTGGCTTTGTAGGTTTCAATACACATATTTAGTGCGTAATTCCACCACCAGCGGGAACAGCCAAAGTGTTGAGCTAGTATCCCCTGCTGTTGGGTTGTCGGATATAGCCTAACTTTGACGGCTTGATGCTGCATTGTTTTCACATCCCTTTAGAATTATATATATTTCTGATAAAATTATTCCCTCTAGCTTGCAAATTTTACGCCTGATTGACCAGATAAAATTTGCTTGGGGGAGTCCATGTATCCCAACGCTGACCCAACGGGTACAGGGTGGGACTTAGAGCTGCCCCAAACCCCCTCAAAAGTTAAAATGAGTTTGGCCCTCGGGGCGGATTGCCGGGACTCGGAGAACCAACTCCCATCTAAACCCCATGCAAACGAATGATATAATTCCATTACTCTCAAACCCGAAAATGCTCAAGAGTCACACAACTCATTTAGCTGACGGGCAATGGGGCTTTCCCTTTTCCTCACTGTAAAACGCCCTAGAGGGAAAAAAATCCGAGTATCTCTACGGCAAGTCCAACATACCGTGAATGGGGCGGTTGGAAGCCAACACCAGAATTTTTGATTTGGTTTGCGGGAGTATGTCACTTAAGATAGGCTAATTCAGTTGCTAGCGCTTTGGGGAAGTGGACAGTTCTTTAACTTATGTTAATTCCACTAGATTACTACCGGATTTTGGGTCTACCGATTCAAGCTACTGCCGAACAGTTGCAGCAGGCTCACCGCGATCGAACTTTACAGCTTCCGCGCCGGGAGTATTCCGAAGTTGCGATCGTCGCCCGCAAACAACTGCTCGATGAAGCCTGCGCCGTTCTGTCAGACTCAGAGGGGCGCAAAGCTTACGATGCCAGTTTTTTAGCCAAAACTTACGATCGAGAGTCGGAAGCCGCACAGGAAGCCAAGCACCAGAGGTCAAAAACCTTAGCAGGCCCGGCCACCGTCCTGCAAGACGCAGGAGAAACCGCTCCGGCAGAGTCCAAGGCTTTAGAGGCTGCTCCCGACCCCCACACTCCAAGTATTGAAATCGATGACAACCAATTCGTAGGAGCCCTGCTCATACTGCAAGAACTGGGAGAATACGAAATCGTACAGAAGCTGGGTCGCCCGTATCTTAACAATGGCAGCATCGCGATCGCAGAAGGTCGTTTCGGCGACCCGCAGCTCGTGAGGCCAGATATAGTTTTAACCGTCAGCCTTGCCTGTCTAGAACTCGGCCGCGAACAGTGGCAGCAAGGTCAGTACGAAAATGCCGCAAAATCATTAGAAGCAGGTCAAGAATTGCTGCTGCGCGAAAGCCTATTTGCAAGCGTGAGGGGTGAAATGCAAGCCGACATATACAAACTCCGTCCGTACAACATTTTAGAGCTATTATCACTCCCCGAAGAAAAAGTCGCCGAGCGTCGCAAGGGACTGGAAATCCTGCGAGAAATGCTTCAAGAACGAGGCGGTATCGACGGTTCGGGAGACGATCGATCGGGTTTAGGAATAGAAGACTTCCTCCGGTTCGTGCAGCAGATGCGTAAACACCTAACCAGCAGCGAGCAGCAGGCGCTATTTGAAGCCGAAGCCGGCCGCCCCTCCGCAGTCGCCACTTACCTCTCGGTCTACACCCTGTTAGCCCAAGGATTTGCCGCCAGACAGCCATCGATGATCCGTCGCGCCAAGCTGATGCTGATGCAGCTCGGTCGCCGCCAAGACGTTCACCTGGAAAAAGCCGTCTGTTCCCTGCTGCTGGGCCAGACAGAAGAAGCCAGCAGAGCCCTCGAACTCAGTTCGGAAAAAGAACCCCTGGCCTTCATTCGCGAACATTCCCAAGATTCACCCGACTTGTTGCCCGGACTGTGCTTGTACGCCGAACACTGGCTACAAGAAGAAGTGTTTCCCCACTTCCGCGACTTGGCCAACGAGTCAGTGTCCTTGAAAGATTACTTTGCCGACCCGAAAGTACAAGCTTACCTAGAAGCTTTGCCACAGGACGCAGAAACCGCCAACGAATGGGTCGTCGTGCAGCCCCGCGCCGGCAAGCTCCCAGGGCGACTGCAACCGACAGCAGGCCGATCGCCCGCTGCCATACCCGCACAGCCACCCACAGCCAAGCAGGGAGCCAGTACAGTCACCTTGACCCCCGTACCGGGCGACGCTTCCACCGCAGCGTCGGGCGCGAAATCCCAGGGAACGGTGGCCGCGCCTAGCGCTGTTGCCCCGGTCTCTCTCCCGATAGCTACAGTGCCACACCCTGCTGAATCGACTTCCAAACATCGCAGACGCCAACATTCAGGGCGCAGCGGAGCAAGCAGCAAGGGGCTAAATGGCGATTTTGCCGATCGGGCGCGCACCAAGGCAGCAGAAATTACCGCCCAAGTCAAGTCCATGCCTCCAAACAGGCTGGCTTTGTTTCTAGTCGCAGGTGTCCTGAGCCTGTTATTCCTGTGGTTAATACTCAGTCTGTTGGCTAGCGCGATGCAAGCCCTATCGGGCCCATCCCTCCAAGGAGAGCAAGCCCTCGTCCGCCTGGAAGAACCGCCCCTAGAAATCCCTGCCGTGGCCCCTGCCCCAGAGCCGAGCGCTGCAGGGGCAGTGTCGGGAGAAATCACTGAGGTAGCAGCAAAAGACTTAGTTCAAAGCTGGCTATCGGCGAAAGCAGCGGCTTTGGGGCCCAATCACGCTGTCGAAGAATTAAAGCAAGTTCTGACAGAACCGGCTTTGTCTCGCTGGCAATTGATGGCAGAAGCTCAACAGCGTAACAACGCGCACCAGCGTTATGTACACAAGCTGGAAGTTAATGGAGTTACCACAAATCCGACTAATCCCGATCGCGCCCAAGTAGAAGCCCAAGTCGGGGAAAAAGCCGAAGTGTTCGATCGCGATCAGCTCGTTTCTTCCCGCAACGAAAACCTGCGCGTGCGCTACGACTTGATCCGTCAAGAGGGACAGTGGCGGATTATGGATTGGCAAGTGATTAAGTAAGGAATTGGTAATTAGTAATTGAGGAGAAGGAGTCAGAAGTCAGAAGTCATATTATGTCCAGTAGATTACGCCTAATAAGGTAGGGGCGGGTTCACGAAAAATATCTGCCAATAATTGACAATCTCAAAAACCCGCCCTTTTAATCGCTCGATCTCGATCGGATATGATATCAGAAGAAAGAAGACTGAATTAAGCATACCTATGCCTGAAGTCAGGGGTAACTGTCACGGAAAGAATTTTTTGCGAACCACGATTAAAATCGCGGGATTTAAAGCTCGATTCTCCATCCTGTCCCACAGAAACTGTTCTGGATTCTGGCTCCTGAATTCTTCGTAATTGGTAATTTCTGCTTGCTAATTACTAATTCCCAATTTCTAATTATGAGGTGAGTTTTTAATAGCAAAAGCGGGTGTTTTGAATTGCAGATTATTGTTGAAGGCTGGCGTTTTATTTATCATTCCTATTGCGTAGCTAATCAATTTCAACTGCTGGAAATGCTCGCTCGCCCGCGAGGACAAATTGAGCTTTTCCACCGCGATATGCCCTATATAGACGCCGCTTGGGAGACGAAAATTAGTTTGTTCGATCGCCCAAATGAAACATTACTTCGCAGCATTAAGAGCCCTGCGGTAAATCAGTCAGCCGATGTTACCCTGCGAATGTACTGCCCGTGGGACTTCTCGGCATCCAGCAGCGCTCAAACTTGGGTATTTGCAGCGACAGAATGGGGGATTATTACCAGTTCAGTATTACAGGCAATGGGTGTTAAGTCGATCGCCCAAACCCAGGTTAATTCAGAAACGAAAATTATTACACCTTCAGCTTGGTCAAAAGCTGGCTTAATTCGCAGCGGAGTTGAAGCCGATCACATTGCCGTTGTCCCTTTGGGGGTCGATCCTAAGATTTATTATCCTGCTGCGGGCGATCGGCGTCAAGCACTGCGCGAAAGCTTGGGCTGGTCAAACTTTTTTATATTTTTAAACATCGGAGGACAAACCGATCGCAAAGGCATTCGCCCTTTATTAAAAGCCTTCGCTGCGGTAGTTGACAAATATCCAGATGCGAGATTAGTTTTAAAAGGTTCAGAACTGCTTTATCCGTCGAGAGACGAGATTGCCCAAGCCAGCCGAGTTGTGCTCAACGATGCGGAAAGAGCGAGGGTTTTACCAAGATTAATTTATACTGGTAGCCAGCTATCTTTTGCTCAAATAGCAGAGTTTTACCAAGCAGCAGATGTTTATGTTTCTCCCTATTTGGCAGAAGGTTTTAATCTGCCGGTGTTGGAAGCTGCTGCTTGTGGTTTGCCGGTTATTTGCACTGCGGGCGGCCCTACAGATGATTTTACGCGATCGGACTTTGCACTGCAAATTGAAAGTAAATTTAGGGCTGTGGCGAGGGAGGGGGAAACGTTATTTATCTTAGCTCCTGAGTGGGAACATTTGACTGATTTGATGCAAGGGGCGATCGAACAGCCTGGATTGGCTGCGAAAGCGAGGGTTGCGGGCCCGGCTTTTGTGGCTGAAAATTTTACTTGGAGGCGTGTAGTCGATCGATTGCTTGAGGTTATGGGAGGAGATAGAAAGAGAGAGGAGAGGTCTATTTTTGAGCCAATAATTTTGTAGTTTGGGCGTTTCAAGCCCTAGATGGGGAAATAGGTTTTTTCCGGCTATCACTTCTGCTATCAGTGCTATCACTTAATGTGAATGTTTCAATCCCTGATAGGGTTTTAGGTTTTTTCCGGCTAGTTTCTAAATTCCATTCAGCCTGTAGCTGCCATCAGTTTCAATCCCTGATAGGGTTTTAGGTTTTTTCCGGCTGTTAATGGCTGCGCGCGATCGTAAAGCTTATAAGGGTTTCAATCCCTCATAGGGTTTTAGGTTTTTTCCGGCTTACCCGCAGAAATCGCACAAGCCACAGCGCCGACAAGTTTCAATCCCTGATAGGGTTTTAGGTTTTTTCCGGCGTTACATATTTGAAGAATAGATGTAAGAGCGTAAGTTTCAATCCCTGATAGGGTTTTAGGTTTTTTCCGGCTTAGTTCATCTGAGAATGCTTGTCGGAGTTCATCGGCGCGTTTCAATCCCTGATAGGGTTTTAGGTTTTTTCCGGTCTTGCTCCAGTATTTCGCTGATTTGCCGTTCCGTTTCAATCCCTGATAGGGTTTTAGGTTTTTTCCGGCGGTAGGCGCAATTAGTTGTCCATGCTCCCCTAGCCAACGGTACAGGGTGTTTCAATCCCTGATAGGGTTTTAGGTTTTTTCCGGCGCATCGGCTAATCCGGGAGAGAGTTTGTCGGGCGTTTCAATCCCTGATAGGGTTTTAGGTTTTTTCCGGCTCCCTGCTGTTACGAGTGAAGCGGGTAAAGTATCTTTGTTTCAATCCCTGATAGGGTTTTAGGTTTTTTCCGGCGTGATGTTCCGAAAGGTTCCGATCGCCGGGTTAAACCGTTTCAATCCCTGATAGGGTTTTAGGTTTTTTCCGGCTCTATGCACCCCGAATCAGCGCCAGTACCGTATCCAGTTTCAATCCCTGATAGGGTTTTAGGTTTTTTCCGGCAATGGATGGATTGTTAACAGTGAACAGAATACTTTTGTGTTTCAACCCACATTCCGCACCCCCAACTGGCACATACGCGGATTGAGGGGGTAAAAGTGAATCATCCGAGACAAAGCGTG
>NZ_JAUBTU010000136.1:0-14198 GCF_036705085.1 Microcoleus sp. B6-A1 | reverse complement strand
ACTCATTATTATCTCCGATGATTCACTTTTACTTCCTCAATCCGCGTATGTGCCAGTTGGGGGTGCGGAATGTGGGTAGTAACTCCAACTCCGACTCCAGTTGTCACTCCAACTCCGACTCCAGTTGTCACTCCCACTCCGGTAGTAACTCCAACTCCGACTCCAGTTGTCACTCCAACTCCGACTCCAGTTGTCACTCCAACTCCGGTAGTAACTCCAACTCCGACTCCAAGTGTCACTCCAACTCCGACTCCAAGTGTCACTCCCACTCCCACTCCAGTTGTCACTCCCACTCCGGTAGTAACTCCAACTCCGACTCCAAGTGTCACTCCCACTCCAAGTGTCACTCCCACTCCCACTCCGAGTGTCACTCCCGCTCCGATCGATTCTACGGAAATACAAGAGCCCGCACCGCAACCCTCAACCCTAGATGCAGGAGACTTGCAACGCCGTGGCAAAAATTCATCGCTAGACAATCCCGGTTTAGCAGCCGATCGAGTTTTAACCATCGATCAAAGTATCACCAGTCAATTACCCGCCAGCATCGTACCATCCTCACCAGCATCCAAACAAGCACCAACAGTCAACCCTACTTCTAATTTAGTTCTGGGATACGCCCCGCCTCCCGATCGACTTTTTGAAGGTAACGACATACAGAAAACAGTCTGGGGAATCGAAGAAATGAGGAATCAAGAATTTGGAGAATACCTGGGGGTAGAAGCCAACCTCCCAGAGGAAAAAACCTTGATTTCGACATTCCAACAAACTTTACAAGATATCGCACAGCAACCGGGCAAGCGGTCTGGTATTATCTACATAGTCTCGCGAGAAGATCGACTGGAACTAATTTTAGTTCCTCCCGTGGGGCCACCGATTCACTACAGCGTCCCCGAAGCCAACAGAGCAGCTCTTTTCCCCACCGTTAAGGAGTTCCGCGCTGAAATCACCAATCCCGCCAAACGCGCTAGTACCAGTTATCTAGCCGCCGCCCAGCAACTATATAAATGGGCGATCGCACCCCTAGAAAAAGACTTACAAAACTTAGGAATTCAAACTTTATTACTGTCAGTCGATCCCGGATTGCGGAGCCTGCCCTTTGCCGCTTTACACGACGGTAAAGGCTTCTTGATTGAAAAATACAGTTTCAGCCTAATTCCAAGTTTTAGTTCGACTAATACCGATTATAAAGCTGTTAGAGACGCCACAGTGCTAGCAATGGGAAGGTCGGAATTTGTTGACCAACAGCCCTTGCCCAGTGTGCCGATCGAATTGCAGGCGATTTCCGCTCAGTGGCCGGGCCCATCTTTCCTCAATTCTACTTTCACTTTAGATAATCTCAAGTCGGAACACACCAAGGGAGGATTTCGGATAGTTCACCTAGCAACTCACGCTGAATTCAAACCGGGAAAAGCGAGCAATTCCTACATTCAAATGTGGAATTCCAAATTGCAGCTCGATCGCATGGAGAGTTTAAATTGGCGCAATCCGCAGGTAGACTTGTTAGTATTGAGTGCTTGTAGAACTGCTGTGGGCGATCGGGAAGCAGAGTTAGGTTTTGGAGGTTTAGCAGTAAAATCCGGCGCGAAATCTGCTTTAGGGAGTTTGTGGTATGTTGACGATGGAGGCACTTTGGGGCTAATGAGCGAATTTTACCACCAGTTGCGAGGAGCCACAACTAAGGCAGAAACTCTGCAACTTGCTCAACAGGCGATGATTGCTGGTAAAGTTCGGATGGAAAACGGACAGTTAGTAACAACAGCGAGCAACTTGAATTTACCGCCTAATATACAACAACAAAACCAAGATTTTTCTCATCCTTACTACTGGAGTAGTTTCACAATGATCGGAAGCCCTTGGTAAGCGGTCATCTTGATTTCTTGAGTCTCGCGTTGCGCGGACTTTGGTTGTGTAGTAGCGGTTTCAACCGCCCACTGACTCTATTTCTGCTTCATCACCACCAAAGTAATATCATCAAAAACCCTCTGAGTGCCCATATACTGCCGCACATCATCAATCACAGCTTCCCGAATTTCTTGGGCACAGCGCTGACGATTTTCAACCACCACTTCCCACAACCTCTTTAATCCGTACTGCTTTTTATTAATATCGAAAGCTTCAGGAATTCCATCAGTATAAAGCACCACCACATCCCCAGGATTTAACTGCACTTCTGAAGAAGCAATAAACTCGCCAATCTCTTCTACTAAGCCAATGGGAAAGCCTAAATCCATCGTGTCTATGCGCTCCAATTTTCCATCAGCACGCACCACAATCATTTCCTCATGTTGTCCGCTTAATTTGACGACACCTCCGGCATAGTCTAAGATAGCTAGAGACATATTTCTAGAGGAGTCCATGCGCTGGAGATTGTCATAAAGAGTCTGGTTGAGGACATCCAAAAACTTCACTGGATCTGTTTCGTTCATTTTCTGAAGCGTCCTGACAGCCGTTTGTGCCATAATCATCAACACGCCACTTTCTAAACCATGTCCGGTGACATCGCCAATACTAATTTTTACTTGGCCATCTTGTTGCAATACATCGTAGTAATCGCCGCCCACTTCGTCAGCAGGTTCCATAAAACCTGCTATTTCTAAGCCTTCAATTGCCTCTAATTCTGACTGTTTTGGCAACACCATTTGTTGCAGTTGTTTGACAATATCGAGTTCTGCACTCATGCGGACATTTTCGGCTTTTAATTTCTGATTCAGGGTGCTAATTTCTTGATTCGCTTCAGCTAGTTGAGCCGTGCGTTCTTGAACTTTATCTTCTAAGTTTTGATAGAGTCGGGCATTTTCGATCGAAATAGCTGCTTGGGAAGATAATATTTTTAAGACTTCCAATCTATCTGGGGTAAACGCCCCGGTAATCAGATTATTTTCCAGATACAGAATGCCGATCAGTTTGCCTTGATTAATAATAGGAGCGCCTAATACTGACTTAGGCATATTTTTTATAATATAAGGTTCGCTAGTAAAAACACCCTCTTTCGTAGCCTCTGATAGCACGACATCTTCCTGAGTTCTCGCTACATATTTTATCATACCTACAGGAAGAGCATCGCTGTCTTCAATCGAAATATTTTGCAAAACTTCTACTTGTGCTTTATCAACTTCACCTCTAGCTTCAATGGTTAACTTATCCTTATTTGACAAGACAAGAAAGCCTTTTTGTGCTCCGCCATTTTCCAGTAAAATTGTCATTAACTTCTCTAACAATTTGTTGCTTGCAATTTCACCAGCCAGAACTTGGGAAGCTTTGATAACTGTGGACAAGTCTATCTGGGAATTTCCTCCACTTGTTGAATAAGCTGTGTCCATAGCTGTAGTCTGCAAATCAACTTGTTTCTTGGCAGATACCTTGGGGATTAACTGCGGATATTTCTGCTCTACATCCTCTACTTTACGCTTAGCCCCCCAAATTTGGTAGCCATAATGCGCTTTTCTCATATAAAGTTTGGCAATTTCCTTTTTGCCTTTCCCTAACCAGAATTGGGCTGCTAGTTCATTACCTAAAGCTTCATTCTGAATATACTCATTTTCATGAGCTGAAGCAATGGCGCGATCGTATAAATCTATTGCTTCCATTCCTTGACCAGAAATACGCGCAATTTCTGCCTCCACCAACAGGTATTTGTGCAGAAAGTTTTCAGGACAACTATCTGCCCAAATTTTCATCTGTTGTTGGTTGGTTTCAATTTGTTTTTGATAACTAATTTGTTCTGATTTACTAACGGTTGGATAAACAGCCAGTAAAATTAAAGAATTATAGAAGTTATTAACGGCATTCGTAATCATCCCTTGTACATAAGGTAACATGGTTTTAGCTTCTTGGATACAAGCTAAAGCAGTAACACTGTCACCATACAAGTAGAGGACTTGGGCTTTATAGGTTAAATAGTTACCCAGAGCAAAAAAGTTTTGATTAGTTTGACAATCTTCGAGATAATCAGCTTCAGTGAGGGATTCGCTGGCAAATTCTCTGGGTTTGGGACTCAATCCACTTAAATTATAAATGAAGAGTTGACTGGCAAGGATGGTATGATAAGCTAATAAATTTTTAGTTTTAGCTGTGAATTTTAAATAATCCTTGAGAAGGGCTAATATTTCGAGAAGATTTTTACCAGACACAAAAAAATTAAGCATTTGATGGAAGGTGATATAGCCTGCAAACTGTAGCTCTCCTGACTCCAAACCCGCTTGATAACCTTCGTTATTAATCGCTTCAGCTTCTTTTATAGGGATAACCCAATGTTGGATGTGATTAGCCATGTTATTAGCAGCTTTGGCTTTCATGGATGAGTCATTAAAGCGCTTAGAAATGTTTAAACCTAAACGAGCAAATTCATAACCTGACCGATATTCTTGTAAAACTGAACTGAGGATAAGTCCATAGCTGGTATAAGCTTTAGCGGAAGCAGCAATAGCACCGTATTTAATGCAAATATAAGCCATTTTGGCCGCAATAATTCCATACAGTTCAGGGTTACTGAAATAAGCTGGTGGATCGGCGCTGACTAATAAAGTTAGGGCTGCTCTCATTTCCAGGCTCGTCATTTCTGGCTGCTCTTGTAGGGTGCTAATTTCCCCAGGGTGCCAAAGTTTTCGCACTTCTGCTAGTTCTTTTTTTAAAGCCTTCGTGAAATCTTTATCCGTTAACTCAATCCCCAATAAGTTTAAAGCTTGTCGAGCGACGGTAATAGCTTTTTCATATTTGGACATCATGGTTAACATGACGATTAAAATATTATAAACTTCGGCTTTTTCTAAGTTGGTTTTGCATTTATCTATTACTAAATAAATTAATTTTTCAGCATAATCAAAGTTAGTATTTAAATATTCAATCTCTGCTTGTTCTTGATGAAGTTTCAAGGTCAATTGATATTCTTCTTGCCAAAAATCACCACTTAATAAAGATATGCCGATCGTCAAATATTCTCGCGCCGCTAGATAAGCGGTTGAGTCTTTCGCTTTGCGGGCGGCGATTAAATTAAATTTAGCTAAGGCTATTTTTTCGCTTTGATCGGTAATTAACTCGCGCCCAAGATTAAAATGTTCAACTATATCAAAAATTTTTGCCTCTCGCTCTTTCACGGGAGTATTCACTTTTAACAAGCGTCCAATTTTTAAGTGAACGGCTTTTTTTTCATCTTCAGGAATTAAAGTATAAGCAGCTTGTTGTACTCGGTCATGTAGAAATTTATAATCCTGTATTAATAGGTTTTCATCTAACTCCGATGTTGGCAAGATGAATCCACTCTGAAGGGCTGCAAGTAGATCAGAAAAAATCACTTCTGGCGGTTTTTCACAAACAATCGACAGGATATTTAAGTAAAAAGATGCGCCGATACAAGATGCTAAACGTAAAACCTGTTGGGTGAGAGGAGGCAGTTTTTGCAACTTGCCTATCATCAACTCGATCACATTATCGGTGATATTTTGGGCCTGAATTTGGGCAATATTCCACTGCCAATGATGAGATTGCAAATCCAAGGTTATTAGCTTTTCCGCCTCCAGAGTTTTCAGAAATTGATTAACAAAAAACGGATTACCTCCTGTTTTATTCATCACCAGTTCTGCCAAGGATTTTACCGTCTCCGTGTCGCTATATAATGTATCGCCAATCAGTTGGTTAATATTTTCTGGGGCTAAAGGTGATAAAGTAATATAATTGATAGTGGCTCCTTGTTTGCGTAATCCATCCAGGGTCATAATTAAGGGGTGCGTTGGGCTAACTTCGTTATCCCGATAGGCTCCAATCAAAAACAAATATTGCATATCTGTTTCCGTCATCATCAATTCAATTAACTTGAGTGTCGCCGAGTCAGCCCACTGCAAATCATCCAAAAATATGACTAAAGGATGCTCTTTTGTGCAAAAGGCTCGGATGAAGTTACCCAAGACAATATTAAATCGATTTTGTGATTCGGTTGCCCCTAATTCTGGCACTGGAGGCTGCTTGCCGACAATCAGTTCCACTTCGGGAATTACATCAATAATCACTTGACCATTGACACCAAAAGCATCTCTAAGTTTTTCTCGCCATTGTTCAAGCTGTATTTCATTTTCAGTTAATAGTTGCCGCACTAATCCCTTAAAGGCGCTAACCACAGCGGAGTAAGGAATACTCTTTTGAAATTGGTCAAATTTGCCGGCGGTGAAATAGCCGCGCAGTCGGGTATTTGGTTTGTGAATTTCGGCTACTAGAGATGATTTGCCAATGCCAGAATAACCCGCCACCAACATCATTTCTATTTGGGATTGGGGATTGTCCGCTACTCGCTCAAATGCTTTTAGTAGTGCTTCTACTTCGGCTTCGCGTCCGTAGAGCTTTTGGGGAATTTGAAACTGCTCGGAAATGTCTTGAGCCCCTAAAGAGAAATCAGATATATTTCCTGTCGCTTGTAACTGATGCAAACATTCTGCTAAATCATTTTTGATTCCGAAACCACTTTGGTATCGCTCCTCAGCGGTTTTTGCCATCAGTTTCATTACCATATCTGACAGGGCATTGGGAATTTCTGGATTAATTTGATGAGGAGAAATGGGCACTTTAGCAATATGACAATGCACTAACTCCAGGGCATCATTTGTTTCAAAAGGAATTTGTCCTGTCAGCAACTCATAAAAAGTGGCACCGAGAGAGTAAAAGTCGGTGCGGTAATCTAGAGAACGATTCATTCTTCCCGTTTGCTCTGGTGAAATATAAGCTAAAGTACCTTCTTGGACATTGGGATTTTTTAAGGTGGGATTTTCGCGGTTAAATTGAGTGGAAATGCCAAAGTCTATGATTTTGAGTTGCCCGGTTTCTTGGTTAAAAATAATGTTGGCGGGGTTAATATCTTTGTGGATAATATTTGCCGAGTGAATACTGCTTAAAATCTCCGCCGTTTTCATGGCAATGCTCAAAAATTCCTGTAGGGGCAATGCCCCCGTGCCTGCTTCCCTACGCTCATTCATCAACTGTTTTAAAGATGACGCGCCAAAATCCTCAAGGATGATACACAGGGTTCTCTGATAGGGTTTTAATTCATAAGCTTTAATTACTCCATCTAGATTCAGATTTCGGGTAATTTCATATTCCTGCTTATAGCGAACCAGTTCGGAGGGTGTAGGATAGTCTTCTTTGAGGAATTTAAGAATGACGGCTTGGTTGTCCTGTTGGCGGATGCCTCGATAAACGGTGGAGTTGATACTTTCGTAGATTTGAGTGAGAATCTCGTAGCCGTTAATCTCGATCATTTTCAGGTTTCAATGATAGAAGAAAATGTTATTAAAGATAGTCAGCAATCATTAGGGGCGAGCGGACTTATCCATTATAGTAGCTGAGGATGCTTTGATACCCATGCTAAAGGTGAAATCTTCACATTAATATACTGTCGCACATCATCTATCACAGATTACCTCATCGCAAAAGCAGGTAACTTTCATTACCTGCTAATTTACAACAAGAAAAACAAGAGTTTTCCGCTCTTTATTGCTGGAGTATTTTCACGGCGGTAATTTTTTTGTAATTCCCATATTTTAAGTAGCAAATCTGTTCATTCAACAATCCTCTCAAACCCGCAGATGCTCTATCTAGGGTTGATTTGTCTCGGATTTGGGGCCGCTGTTCCGTAATTGACTCGACAGCCGATGTTGAACAAACTGGAACTGCACTCAAGAGGGACAATCTGCTGATCGAGGAGGGCGCTGCAACTGACATACTCGTCGTTATTAGTATCTCTTACCATACATTCGATCGGCTGAGCACCCGATCGCGCCGACCAACTCTTCATACCTACGACTGCAATCATATGCTGCCAGTAGAAAGCAAATAGCAAAACTCCCAAAAGTACAGCAATGGCTAATCCTGCTTTCAACTTCCAACTATTTAGGACGTTTCCCAAACTATTTTTCACGTTTTCCACTCCCGAAATTGAGCTTTCGGTAGTTATTTCGGGAGTTGTCAAGTTTGTTTGTGTTTGTTCTGCTGGAATTTCCGACATAATGTATCTCCTATGATTGCTGGGATTTGGCTAAGCTGGCAGTTGCGATCGCTATTGCAAACTTTATCAAATTTTAGCAAAACTCGCCTGTACCGACAACCGATTGGGGCCGCACCGCCGGGGAAGTATGTATATTGACCAAGTGCACTCGCCATTTCTATGCCTTTTGAGGTATTGCCCAATTCGCGAGGGACTATTTTCCACCTAGGGAAATAGAATGGTTGGCGATGTTCTCGGAAAACGGCTCAAGTGAATCAGCTTTTTTACGAACCGCAGAGGGCGCAGAGGGCGCAGAGAAAGAAAAAAGAGAGATATATTGACTTTCACCAATCATTTATGGTCTCGATAGCAGTTCTAATAACTCAGATTCCGACAGTTGTTCGATCCCCAAAGATTGAGCCTTTTCCAACTTAGAACCCGCATCTTCTCCCACAACCACATAATCAGTTTTAGCGCTAACAGAACTTGTGACTTTACCTCCTGCTTTTTGAATCAAATCTTTAGCTTCATCTCGTTTCAAAGTGGGCAAAGTTCCGGTAAGCACAAAGCTTTTGCCTGTAAGTTGTAAATTTGTGCTGGCTAAATTGGGATTTTTTACTTCTGACTGCAATTGCAAACCCGCAGTTTTCAACCGTGCAATTAAACTTTGATTAGCCGGCACTCGAAACCACTGACAAACAGCTTGAGCAATTTCCGGCCCGATGCCGTAAACGCCCTCAATCGATGCCGCCGATACCCCTGATAACTCTTCTACATTTGCAAACCTTTCTGTTAGCAATTGAGCATTCACGCTGCCGACATGGCGGATGCCCAAGCCGTAAAGTACGCGCGAATAAGGTTGATTTTTCGATTGGGCGATCGCACTTACCAACTTTTCTGCTAACTTTTTACCCATGCGTTCCAAACTCATCAATCTTTCCGCTGTCAAATCGTACAAATCCGCCGCAGAATGCACCAGATTACTATCAACCATCTGCTGCACCAACTTTTCGCCAACACCGTTAATATCCAGAGCATCCCGGCTGCAAAAATGAATCAGCGAACCCCTCAAAATTGCTGGACAAGATGTATTGATGCAGCGAGTAACGGCCTCCCCCTTTTCCCGAACCACAGGCTGTTCGCATTCGGGACAGCAACTAGGCATTTGGAAAAGTTGAGCATTTTGGGGGCGAAGTTCCGGCAAAACTCGCACAACTTCTGGTATAATTTCCCCAGCTTTTCTGACAATCACAGTATCGCCAATATGGAGATTTAGGTCGGAAAGTCGATCGCTATTATGGAGAGAAGCCCGCGAAACCGTCGTCCCCGCCAACTGCACCGGTTTGAGTTCCGCTACAGGAGTCAGAGCCCCGGTTCTGCCTACTTGCACGGTGACAGCTTCTACTATTGTAGGCACTTCGGCCGCAGGATACTTCAGGGCGATCGCCCAACGCGGAAACCTCTGAGTAAAACCCAATTGTTTTTGTAGCAAAACCGAATTAATCTTAACAACAACCCCATCCGTCATGTAAGGCAAATTCCGCCGCTCAGTATCCCAATATTCGTAATACTCGCGAACCTCATCCAAAGAATAGCAAATTTTGCGATAGGGATTCACCTTAAACCCCATTCGTCGCAACAATTCCAACGAATCCCACTGCGTGTTACCCTCGTTACCTTGATCTAAATGCAGAGTATAAGCAAAGAAATCCAATTTGCGCTTATCCACAATTTTAGAATCCAACTGCCGCAGCGTACCCGCCGCAGCATTGCGAGGATTAGCAAACAATTGTTCCCCCGCTTTTTGCCGTTCCCGATTAATTTCTTCAAACACAGCTAAAGACAAAAAAGCCTCTCCCCGCACTTCCACAACAGGCGGCGGATTATCTAAATTGAGCTTCAGAGGAATCGAACGAATAGTTTTGACATTTTGAGTAATTTCCTCTCCCCTAATGCCGTCTCCTCGCGTCGCACCGCGAACTAAAACCCCATTTTCATAGGTTAACGCTAAAGCAGAACCGTCAATTTTTAACTCGCAAACATAGGAAACCCCCCCCAACCCCCCCTTGCTAAGGGGGGGAGTAATTTCCCTGTTTTCCTGATTGCTAATGGAAGATGTTATTCCCTCTTGTCCCCCCCCTTGATAAGGGGGGGTTAGGGGGGGTACATTTCCCTCTTGTCCCCCCCCTTGATAAGGGGGGGCTAGGGGGGGTGCATTTCCTTCTTGACCGGGGGTTAGGGGGGGTATATTTCCCTCTTGTCCCCCCCCTGGATAAGGGGGGGTTAGGGGGGGTGCATTTCCCTCTTGACCGGGGGTTAGGCGGGGCGCTACCCTTTGCCAGCGTTCCTGCCATTTAGCAAATTCCTCAAAATTAAAAGCATTTTCCAAACTGTAGAGAGGAATATTGTGTTTGACGCTAAAAAATTGAGTAGCAGGCTGTTCTCCCACGCGCTGAGTCGGACTTTCCGCAGTAATTAATTCAGGATAATCTGATTCTAATTCTTGCAACTGGCGATAAAGTCGATCGTACACCTCATCTGGCATAATCGGCGCATCGAGAACATAATAAGCATAGCTAGCTTCCTGTAGCTGCTGCCTCAACTGTTGAATTTGCTGCTGAATCTCAGTTGCCATATCGATTTAAGGTTTGAGATTTTTGATTTTTGATTTTTGATTATAACTCTCCATTTTAGCTCAAAAAAAAGGAGCGAGCAACCTCTCTGCTGCCAGACAGATTTTAGATTGGAGATGATCAATGTCAATTTGAGCTAAAAACAAAGATCCAGCAACTAGAAAATCAAAACTTATCCTAATTGTCACCCTGCCCAAAAACGGATACTTACTTTCCGACAGGAGTTGCCAGTCGGCCAAAATTTTAGACTCTTGTTCAACATCCCAGATTCATCTCAGGAGGAAATTTCAAATCCTTCGACTGATTGAACGCCGAACGTTGCGCCAAACCTGTCACGCCGAATTCTCAATTTTAAAATCCATTGACTCGCCTTTATAGCTGCCAATTTATGGGCGTCAATCCTCACAAATTCAAGTCGGGAAACTCGGTAAATTTCTTATTTTCCCCGGACATGGAAGGTTGAAGATTATCACCATCTTTTTCGCCGTTTAAGTTGCGATTGGCGGGGAATTTGGTGAATTCTTGAGCGTTTGGCTTGGTGAAAGCGAGCGGTTCAGCGTGTTCTACCTGAAATACATTGGCGTAGAGGTTGGCAATAATTTGTTTGCCTCCCTGGGTCAATTCCAAGTAGTTCAAAGCGGCAGGAATGTAGGGAAAAACTCCATTCCAATAAAACTTGGCGTAATTTTGCCGCAAATCTCCTGGAGACTTGTAGCCCAAGATTTTATTAGTGCCGACTTCCTCAAATTCGTAGAACAGAGCACTTATTTTTCGCAGGTAATTGGGGTCGCTCAACTGACCGATCAAATCGGCGGCCCTAGCGAGTCCAGAATAATTATTTCTGTCTTGATGAGTTTCGCTAGCAGGAACTGGGAAGCGCGTCAATTCAATATTGCGCTTGATTTGTTCGGCATCAATTAATGTGTGGCCGCCGAAGCGTTCGTCAATTACGAGTTTTCCTCGATCGACATGATAAGGAGTTAAACTGGCAGAAGTTGCGCCGATCGGCACAGAAACCATGCCCCCGTCAATACCCGTAGCATAGAGTCCCACAGCTTCTTGGTCTTGGCGGCAAACACCTTTGACGTAGCCGATATCGTGACACAGGAGCGAGATCAGGTAGTGCAGCCAATCTTCCGGCGACACTCCCCCTTCGCGAATATGCTTGCCCCGGAGAATCTCTTGTCCCACCAAAGCCACGAGCATTGTGTGTTCCACATTGTGGTATAGAGCATCGCAGTTAGCGATATTTTCCAGAGCCATAGTCCCAGCCCAGGCGATAATTTCAGGGTAGTCAGGCTTGTACTTGCCGTAGGTGCGACGGTAGCCGGCCTGCAACTCTTGCACAAAAGCGTCAATCAGGATAGCAGTTGCATTGAACATCATAAATTCTCCCACTCAGGCTGTAGTTACAAACTCGATCGAAAATATCTTGCATAGCTGAAAAAATAATCAATGGGCATTCCAGTAGGTTTGACCCCTCGGTGTTGAATTTTAAATTTCAGCTAGTCTTGTCAGGTCAGAAAATTGCTTTTTTGGCTATGCTTCCCAAGATAACCTAATTTCCGAAGCATCCGAAGCAACAGATCGATTTTTCGGCATTAAATGTTGGCGAAACAATTTACATCATTTCACCGACTAATTATTAGAAGTCCTAGGTGTGAAAGTTATGAACTGTCTGTTTTCGAGCCTCTCCACTGCTGCCCTTCGCTCTCGGCGGTCGATCGCCCAAAAATACCTAGGATTGTGTGCATTCACGGCTGTTTGCACCGCCGCACCGGCAATGGGTGCCGAGCGAATTTACGTAACTTACGGGCCACTAGAAGAATCAGTTCCCATCGAATCCCTGGCACTCTTCGCCAAAGAAGGCAAAATAGACTCAAACTTGGACGGCTTCGCTCAGTACGCCAAAGAATCTCAGCTAGCTGAGATTCGCAGCGCCCTGCAAGCGAAAGCTGAAATCAGCCCCGTGACGATCGCCCAATTTCTCTACACGCCTCAAGGAGAAGTGCTGCTGAAACGCTTGGGCCGAGTAATTCAAACCAAAGCTCGGCAGCCTGGATTTTATGCCATCCGAGCCGCCCTGATTTTAGCAGCATCAGATTCAGAAGGCCTGACAATTCTCAACGTGCTGCGGAAATTCCCCACCTATGGCATCAGGATTGACATCGCCCGCGCCTTGGGTATCGCCAACGAGCTGACATCGCTGATCAACCGTTCCAATCAGACGATCGCCGGAGTCGCCCAGTTGTCCGAAGCACAAGCAGCCTCTGAACCCGCCATACCGCCCGCCGAAATGCTGCAGCCCCAACTACCGGGTCCCTATACTTGGAAAAAATCATCGGTAACTCTGACGAGTCCAAATCGCGTTAGCGAAGCCCGCCCCTACGGGGGCTACGCCAACGAAGAGGATCGCACGTTTGATATGGACATTTACCTGCCACAGCGAAGCAGGCAACCGGCCCCAGTAGTAGTAATTTCCCACGGTTTAGGTTCCGATCGCCTTTCCTTCGAGTATTTAGCCAAACACCTAGCCTCCTACGGCTTTGCCGTCGCTGTCCCCGAACACCCCGGCAGCAACGCCCAACAAATCCAAGACTTAGTAACAGGCAGAGCCAATCAAGTAGCAGAACCAGCAGAATTTGTCAACCGCCCCCTCGACATCAAAGACCTGCTCGATTATTTAACCAAACTTTCTACAACCGATCCGGCCTACCAAGGGCAGTTCGACTTGCAGCGAGTCGGCGTCATCGGCCAGTCTTTCGGTGGCTATACGGCTTTAGCATTAGCCGGGGCAGGGATTAATTTTGCACAGCTAGACAAAGATTGCGGACTCGAGAACGATAGTTGGAACCTCTCCCTACTGTTGCAGTGCCGCGCCCGCGGCCTAGAGCGCAACCAGTACAATTTCGGCGACCCGCGCATCAAAGCTGTGATCGCCGTTAACCCGATCGTTAGCAGCATTCTCGGAGAAACAAACCTCAGCAAAATCCAAATCCCAGTAATGGTAATCGCAGGCAGCGCCGATACCGTCGCCCCCGCTTTCCTCGAACAAATTCAACCGTTCACATGGCTGACATCGCCCAACAAATATCTCGTACTGATGAACAATGGGACTCACTTCTCAACGATCGAGGAATCCCCTCAAAGCCTATTTCTGCCACCACCACAGGTTATCGGACCCGAACCAGCTTTAGCCCGCCGCTACCTCAGCGGACTCAGCCTAGCTTTCATGGAAAGCTATTTGAACAATAAATCCAATTTCCGCCCGTATTTGGAGCCATCCTACGCTTTAAGCATCTCCAGAGACACTCTCGGACTGAGAATTTTGCGATCGCTCACCCCGCAGCAACTCCAGCAGTTCAGGATTTCTCCACCTCCTCGCAGGCCAGTCTCTCCACCTGTTCTGGCTCCTGTTCCTCTACCTTCTCCACCTCCCATAGCTCCCGTTCGTTAGGGTTGAGGTGCGCCGCGTGTGCACGCTGTCATCTATTTTCGCGCGGGGGCGATGGGCCATCTCTTTCCTCTCATCAGCTTTCCTAATCACACTCATCAGTTTAACTGTCGTCAAACCCCTTTACAAACGTTAACAACACCGT
>NZ_JAUBTU010000009.1:82515-123203 GCF_036705085.1 Microcoleus sp. B6-A1 | reverse complement strand
GCCCGTCCAAAAAGGACGGGCGGGACGCCCATCCCACAATAACAATTAAAATTGTAAGTTATTTAATTCGCGATCCTTAGTCTGTTCAACGGTAAGGTTTATTTGCGCCTAGCTAGTTAATTTTGAACTTTTAATTGATAATTTTTAATTTCTCAGGCGACCGGGTATGTAAGCAAGCCAGCAAAAACCTACGATTAAGAACAGCCACGTCACGGTAATATTGCTGCCCAACAAGTTGCGGAGAAAATCTTCCATTGTTCTCAAAAATTATAGGGTTTAAAAGAATTTATTGCTGTTCCCTCTCCGAACACAAAAGGTAGAGTGCGATCGCGTTTTAGGCGATCGGACTCTACCTCATCTACCTAATATTATGGCTGGCTGGTATCTGCCAACATTTGGTTAACCATTTGCAAGTGCGCTTGAAGGTTCGGCAGCTTCTGGGTGGCCCAAGCCTTCAAGTCGGGATCTTGTCCCTGTTGAGATTGTGCCTGAAACAAAGCAATAGCCTGATTGTGGCTCTCGATCATAGCCTGCTTGTAAGCCCTGTCAAAACTTGTACCAGAGAGTCCCGAAAGTCGCTCCATCAAAGCGGTGTTCTGGGTACTCATCTCCGTTGGCAATTCAACCTGCTTTTGCATTACTAACTGCATCAATTCTTTATTTGCTTGAGTGTGTTCCTCAACCATTTCTTGCCCGTACTGTTTCACGCCAGCACTAGAACCGCGCTGCACTGCCAATCTGCCGAGCTCTACTTCCATCATACTAAGTTGACCTGCTTGCATGACAAAGGTTCTGTCTCGGCTGCTGAGAGAATTAGGCGAGGTTTCGCCACCTGTGGGAGTGTTGGGAGAACGACCGGGAGTGTTGTTGATGGGGGTATTTGGAGAACGGCCGGGAGTGTTGTTGGTGGGGGTATTTGGAGAACGACCGGGAGTGTTGTTAGTGGGAGTAGTTGGAGTGTTGGGAGAACCGCCAGGATTGTTGTTGTTGTTTTGATCTGTAACAGGAGGTCCCGGAGAATTAGGATCGTTTAAGTCGTTATCAGCAAGCTCAAAAACTCGATCGCCCGACTGGTTGAAGCCGTGAGTCTGGCGGTTTAATTCTGCGAATCCCGGCACAGCTATCAAGGAACTAACGCCGGCAATTCCGGCAACTGTTACCAATTTTTTGAACAAATTTTTGCGATTGAGTGAAGTCATGAATTTCTAAGCCTCTAAGTTGTTTTCAAAAGTATGTGAAGCGAAACTATCCCGTAGGGAATCGCCAGAAACTACCGATGGGAGGGTGTACTGCCTTTCCGAAACAAGTTGATCAAACCAAACGCGCCCAAGGCACCCAGCCACCCGAAATTGTTGGGGCTATCGCGCCGAGCACTCAAAACTCCAGAATTAGTATCAGCCGGCGTCGATGTGGTACCGGTTGTACCGGTTGTACCAGTTGTACCCGTTGTACCCGTGCCAGTCGTACCAGTTGTACCGCTTGTACCGGTGCCACTCGTACCCGTTGTACCGCTTGTACCGGTGCCAGTCGTATCGGTTGTACCGCTTGTACCGGTGCCAGTCGTATCGGTTGTACCGCTTGTACCGGTGCCACTCGTACCCGTTGTACCGCTTGTGCCGGTGCCAGTCGTATCGGTTGTACCGCTTGTACCGGTGCCACTCGTACCCGTTGTACCGCTTGTGCCCGTTGTACCGCTTGTGCCACTCGTACCGCTTGTACCAGTTGTACCGCTTGTACCCGTTGTACCCGTTGTACCGCTTGTACCCGTTGTACCGCTTGTACCCGTTGTACCCGTTGTACCGCTTGTACCCGTTGTACCGCTTGTACCCGTTGTACCGCTTGTACCCGTTGTACCCGTTGTACCCGTTGTATCGGTGCCAGTCGTACCCGTTGTACCGCTTGTACCGCTTGTGCCCGTACCGCTTGTGCCCGTACCGCTTGTACCCGTACCCGTACCAGTCGTACCGCTTGTACCGGCGCCTGTGGTATCAGTTGTACCGCTTGTGCCAGTCGTACCGCTTGTGCCCGTACCGCTTGTGCCCGTACCCGTACCAGTCGTACCGCTTGTACCGCTTGTACCGCCGCCAGCACCGCCGCCCGTACCGCCCGACTGGGCTGAAGCAGGCACTGCTAAGGAAACCGTTGCTAAACCTAAAGTACAAGCGCTTGCTAAAACAACTTTCAACAATTTAGAAGATTTCATGGTAATGCTTGCTTTTGCATAGAGTGCTGCGATCGCTTGTGATGCCAAAACCGCCGGGTCAACTTGACAGCGTAACGTGCAAATTTTATAACCTTTGCTGCGGAATAATGAAGGTAAGGGGGCAAATTTAGTCCCGTTCCCTCGATGATTTTTCCCTGATTAATTACACCGCTACGTTAACAGTTTATAAGCTATTACTTATGCTTCAACTTCGCCATTCATCTTTAGGAATATTTGACAAAATGGCTTTTTATTTCAGGTGGTGGATGAAATTTGATTGAGCGGCAGACTAGCTCTATAAAAATTTGTGTACGGGGGATAAAAAGCGGGTTGATATGAAAAATTTTGGGTTGAGTAACGAGACATATAAGCATCAACCCGGTTTCTGAGACAAGCGGCCGCTTCTTCCTATAAATTTTCCCCGGCAGCAGGTGCTTTGAGCCAGAAATTATTGATTTTATCACCATCAATTTTGGCTTAGCACTCCGCCAGATGAGTTAGTTTAAAAATTTTTTGATCGCTATTTTTCCTTAACTTGCTGCTGGCAATTTGGGCACTGGCAGAATACCGTTCAAACTTTCCCCGAAACTAAATTATCTCAAAACGCCAGATCGCTCGCTCTGAGTCGCCAGAACACCTACAACCCCGAAACAGCAAGGCTTTGGACTGGATTTTGACTAGCCTAAAACAGTAAGGCGAACTGAGGGCTATCCGAGTCTGGCCCGCGCGAGATTAAATTAACCAGCGGCGGCGCAGTCGTCAGAATTGCTTGTGAGTGCGATCGGCTAAACTCTCCTATAGTAAAGCCAAAACTATGCCAGATAGCGCTTATTCCATAACACATTTCACAAGCAGACATCAAGTATGCTGTATCGAATTATTGCCCGAATTGGCTATGTAATGTTCATCGCTTTTTCTAAATTTGCAAGTGAAAAAGCCGATCTCAGATTAATGGCTGTTTCATAAAATAAATTACCCAAATACGGCTGAACCTGCAACGGCAAGTCAATGGCCTTAGCCGCTCAGAATAAATTTAATATTACATCTGTCCTAGGAATGAGAAAAATGCGGTTGAAAACTTGCTTTTAGAGAGAGGAAAGTAGTGGCTTCTAGTATATAAGATTTACTTTGTGTTTAATAATTAGAGGTCATTATGCCAGAACAACAATTTGACACCTTACCTTCGGAAGCACAAGAACTCCCCCAAGGAGCTAAACAAATTTTTCAGGCGGCTTTTAAGAGCGCTAGCGAAGATGGAATGAGCGCAGATGGTGCTACTAGCGTTGCTTGGAACAGTGTAAAATCTGAATATGTTCAAGAAGGTGGTACGTGGCATCACAAGGGCGACGATACTAACCAAACCCGCAAATCTGTACAGTCTGGTGGCAATTAGTTATCAGGCATTAGTAATATCGTGTCCGCTAACATAACCCCTATCCGCTGTGTAGTGAGGCCTTCATTCCTCAAATTTTGATTTGGAGAACGAAGAATTCTCACTACCAACCAATTGTAGTGACGTTATTCTAGCGGGCATGATATCATGAGTCATTAGCAATCTACTCATCACTTGTGGTTAATGCTTGACGTTGATAGCTGTTGGAATCGCGGTGGTACACAAGTTAATCGAGCCTGTTAATAGGCTGGCGCATATCCCATTGCAATTCGGCTAAAACGAGCAAGCTAAATACCATTACGGCTCCCGTAAATAGGAAAGACCAACCGCCCGTGTAAGGCAAAATCAAAATCCCCAACAGGTGAAATAAACTTGCTGCTAAAAGCGCGCGCGATCGCACTGCAAATCCCGTCCCCAAATACCCTATTCCGCTCATTCCCAACCACAGGGGACAGAGATTCGCCAACACTTTCCCCCAACTGAGAAAAATTGCTAAATCGGTCAGCAGCAATCCTAATAACATCAGTATTACCCAACCGTAAAGCACCCAAATCAGGCGTTCTATTTTGACCCAAGAGTATGTCATGCTTACCATTGCTGCTGTACCTACGAGGCTGAGGACTGACCACAAACCTGCTTGCAGCATCCAACTCACCGAAAAAAATTGTGCTGTGCCGAAAATGGGTATTAACAGCAAGCTCCACAGCAAGCAAGTACGATCGAGACAAGTATAAAATTGTGAATAAAATCGAGCTTTGCCAAGGGGAAACTGAACCTGCCAAAGCCCTTCTAAATCCTGAAGCTCGATGTTAAGCTGTTTCCGGCGCAGAGGGGGAACTGAATAATTAAAAAAGGTCATATCTGACACTATTAAGATTTACAATTATTTGCTTAGGTACTATCTCACCAGCAATCGCTCTAATTGCAATCTGTCAATCGGATTAATCTAGTTAATTTGATAATCTGCCTGCAGTAATAGTTATTCGCTCGCACCCGGTAAAACTGGAATAGATAGATTGCACAAGTTGATAAAATAGCTCTTGCGACAGATGGCTGGAATATTACTTATTCGATACTTTAAAAAGAAAGTAAACTTTGTTACAGAATTTATGCTCACTTCATCCCATCCTCTGAAACAGGTATTCCACTGCCCGGAAGAATCGGATTTTTACGCGCACTGCTTGGAAAGTTTAGTGTTAAATGCTAGTGACAATTCTCGACTTATCGTAGAGTTTGGTTCAGGAGAGGGAAGTCCAGTTATTAAGTCTTTGCTGAGAAGTGATTTTGATGGGAAAATACAGGGATTTGAGCTAAATAATGTAGCTTGGAAAATTGCTCAGTCTCAAATTAAAGAATATCAAGTGAGCGAAAAATACACCGTCAACAATTGCTCTTTTTTTGATTCGCCTTTATACGAGTCGGCGGATTGTGTCATCTCAAATCCGCCTTACTTGCCGGCGGTGGATGATAATATTTACCAGCCGCTGTTGCACGGCGGGAGCGATGGTTCGACAATTGCTAAGAAACTTTTATCTCTGGGCAGTGACGAAGTTTTGCTGATGGTTTCTAGCTATTCTAATCCTGTGGGTTTGATCGATTATGCCTTGGATCGAGGCTACTCGGTTGCGAATTTTGAAATTGCACCTTTAACTTTTGGCTATTATAGTTCGGAACCCAAGGTGAAAAGCGCGATCGCCAGTCTCAGAGAACAGGGAATGGCTTTTTATTCGGAAAACATCTATCTGCTGGCTGGAGTTTTGTTTAAGAAGCACCAAAAGTCGCAAAGAGATTTGTCGATCGAGCTCATTCAGTTAATGACAGCATTTTAAAATACAGCGCTGGTAGGTGCAAGATGCCTGTTCCACCATTGTCAGCAACAGGCAAGATGCCTGTTCCACAAAGATTGTATTTCTTGTGGAACAGGCATCTTGCCTGTTCTACCATTGTCAGCAACAGGCAAGATGCCTGTTCCACAAAGAGTGTATTTCTTGTGGAACAGGCATCTTGCCTGTTCCTAAAAGGATTATTGAGAACGTTGCAATATCTAGGGTGCATCAGTCTCTGACGTACCCTAGGATATAGCTGTTAATTGTGTTCTGCAGCTTGGATCGATCGCACTACAGCAGCCCCAGCCCGATCGCCGATCGACTTCTCCTGATCGTACCCCAACACCAGCTCCCAAGCCTCCTGCGGGTATCTATCAACCAGCGGGATCGCCACTTCATCCAACATCCAGCGGCCGTGACGCTCATCTTCTTTGATGTGCAGTTCCCAATAACCCATCGCAGCCTGCGAGAGGCCCAAACGCTGGGCGGCGGCTAGATAATTGCGGTAAGCGACGGGCCCCGCCACCTCAAAATAAGTGAGTCCGCCGTTGTAGCGCAGAAAATGGCGCTTGCGTTCCGTCAGCAGAAAGTTGTGATTAATGCTTGCGAGCACTTCCCAAGGCACTAAATCGAAGTACGCTTCCGGTTCCGTACTCATATCGAATTCAGCCAGCATTTGAGCAAAAAAGGTCGAATGCTTGCGGGGGAGGCGACCGCCACCGTATTCTTCGATCAGCACTCGCGTAAGGGTACACTGAATTTCGTTGCCGGCACCGCCGATGATGCGAGAAACACGGCTGGCTTCCACTAAACCGTCGAAGGAGGCGATCGCCAGCAGGTGTTTGTATCCCTCTTCAGTCATGTGTTCGCGCAAATAGCGATCGATCTCAGTTAGCGGAGGATCGACATCGGCGGCCGCGCGATCGCGCAGGGCTTGCTTGACATCCGGCAATTTTTGCAGCGCTGCAACGTCGATTTGCGCGATGTCCCACTGCTGCCAAGGTTCCTCAATGCGATCGCGCACAGAACGCAAATAGTGCGATCGCTCATTATTGTAGCGGCGCAAATCATCGTACCAAAACAAGTTGAGGCGGTTGATGCGGTAAAGTACGCGCTGCAAGAAGCGGTGAGCGGCCTCATCGCCCGGTTCCTGTTGATAAGCTGCTTGAATTGCATAGGCGATCGCGCTTTCAAAATCGCTGACAAGTAACGGTTTTGCCGCCACCGTCTTGTCTAAATCCTCGACTTCTAGCAAATTGACAAATTGTCGATCGGCTGCTTCGTAATTTGGGGGTGGGGGTTGCTTTTTGGGAAGACTCGGCGAGTCTATTTTGGGGAGTAAATCTGCCGTGTTTTGCATGGAATCAACTTATGTTATGACTTTGATTATTGTGCTGCCTGCCCAAACAGCCAACCGTTGCAGATTGCTGAGGATTCTGGCTAATTACTTTCAAGATAGCGAATCTGTCAGCCGTATACACCCTTCCATTGATAGAGATTTGATAGAAATCAATTTGGTCACAACGGCCCCGATTCATTCCGAAAGCAGGGTGACTGAGGGAGACTTTATCAAACTCCGCAAAGTAATTGGAGCTAATATCTGGGCATCTTTTGCAGCCGGCACTGCTTCCCGCCACGCTTTGATACCGCCTGAAAGGACAACAACATTCAGGCTAATATCCTTAATCTTATTAGTCTCATTTCCTCCAGATTCTTGGGAATACCGAGCGATTTTTTCCAACTGTTTGTATGCTTTAACAGATCGCCCTCCTCTGGCACAATAAAGTACAATTATCGGCTGAGGTCGATCGGATTTAACCCTTGCTTTGACAATGGATTGCACCTGCTTGACACCGAACCCTAACTCAATATCAGTTAGGGGAACCAGCGGACTTTCATCGATGCGATCTTCGGCGTATTCTTCGGGCGATCGCACATCGATCAAAATCACTGGTTTCAACTTACCCTGCTGCAATTGGGCAACACTTACTTGTTTCGTATTTAAACTGGCGATAAAAGTTAGGATATCCATGTGATGAAATAGGGCAACTGCACTCAGAGAAGCAACACTCGTCAAGCCAAAACCCATAATTGCCAGCAAAAAGCGAGAATAGCGATTAATACCTGGTTTTGCATTTTCATCTAGCATTTTTCATCATCCTTGAAAATGGATAGAAAATTTGTCCGACATATCCAGCAGGTATAGAATCAGAGATTCCATATTTATGAGGCATTTTTTTTGCTGGCATATAGATAGTGCCAAATAGCAAATCTAACAGTGGCAACTGAACAGCAAAATTTTTGTTGTTTATTCCGGGAATTTTACTGTGATGCCAGTGATGAAATTGTGGGGTTGCTACGAACCATTTTAGGATGCCAAATTTTAATTTAATATTAGAATGAATTAAGAAAGCGATCGCGGCCGAATAAAGAGCATAAACCACCAAACTCTCCTTGGTAAATCCCAAGCAGTAAAGAGGCATAATTTTACAAATCTGAGTAAACAGTTGCTCGCAGGGATGCACCCGCACTGCTGCTAACCAGTCCATATGTTCAATGCTGTGATGGACTGCATGGAATTGCCAAAGCCAGGGTACTTCATGCAGTAGTCTGTGAGCGATATAATATGCCATATCTGAAACTATAACTGCTTCTGCCAACTGCAACCAGACAGGTTGAGAGGCTACTTTGCTTTGCAATTCCGGGTTGAGTAAATTAGTCATCAGCGACAAAATTACAGTCACAACAATAGCGCCTAATCTACCAATAAAGTGACCTGTAAAAAAATATGTGGCATCGGTTTCCCATCCGAAACGAAATATCTTTTGCTTGTGCAAGGAAAAGATTCTTTCGAGGGGAATGAAGATGCAAGCTAAGACGACGAAGCCTTTGACAAGTTCAGGTAACATGAGATTCTCATTAATGTCGATATTTACTTAAGCACGTCGCTACTACCAGCAGCGCAGACAGGATTACCATTCTGAAGGATAGGAGCAGACGGTTGGGTATTTCCAGGAGAATTTGCTCCACACAGAATGGATACAGTAGTCTTCCCTTTGTTAGCTGCTTGGGAAACAGGTACTAAAAATACAGCCCCGACATAGCTACGAAGATTATTGCTGCGGGCTACAGCATAACTAAACGCAGAATTTTTGGTAGATATGGTTGAATAGTTATAGTTGGTTGTCTGAGTTTTAATGCCGAGGCCTAGGGCATTAACGGAATTGGAAAATGCGCCATCCTCGGCGTATATTGCTTGTTGACCTTTGTTCATTGCGCTAACATATTGTTTAGCTTCTGATAGCTTCGCCTTGCCACCACAACCGACAACAGAAGGGAGGGCGATCGCACCAACTATTATGCTGCCCAGAGGAAAGTAAATAAAAGTGATTCTCAGTAAAGTTCCTACCCATGATTTACGTTTTTTGTCAGGGAGAATGTTTTTTTCTGAAGATTCCGCTTTTTTATCGAGTGCATCGAGTTGAGGGTTTGTCTTAAGCTGCATGGTTGTTCTCGATACTGCTTGTTTGTTGAGTGCATCGAGTTGAGGATTTTTTTTAAGCTGCATGGTAGTTGTCCAAATGTGTTAGCAGAGTAGTTTTCAAGTGATTGACATACTCCCCAGCGTAAACACATGGGGATTCTAGAGTCAAACAGCGAGTGCACGCGTAGCTTGTCTAATATCGCCTAATCTAACAGTCGATGCCAAGAAAAATAAGCAAGTTATTTTTAGCGTCGTTTTCATCTAGTCCATTGAGTGCGGTGGGGCTTGTGCAAACCTCGCCTACTGCGCCTTGCTTCTACTCTATTTTTATTAAATCACGTGGCTATTTGAGAACTTGAGTGAGTTTTAATCGACTTCTCATCGACTTTTCTGGGACTTACGCAACACACACCTGTGACAGAAACCGGGTTTCTGGCCAAAACTGGGCAATCAACCTGAGATTTTTCCTCAGAAACCCGGTTTCTCTGGCGTTATCCCAGGGTTAGAAACCGGGTTTCTGGCCAAGACTTGGCAATCAACCTGAGATTTTTCCTCAGAAACCCGGTTTCTCTGGGCTTATAGCCGATCGCCAAAATACTCCTGATACAACCGACATCTCGGAATGCAATGATTTCCATCCAATTTCACCAACCCCATACTATTTAACTTAAACCCCAATTCTGACCTCAATCTAACTGGCTGCGGAACACTAACAATCTCTCTCATCGCCTCCATTAATTCCGAATATTTCTCTAAATTCCATAAATGTCGCCGCAAATGATCGCTGTAAATTCCCGCTTCAGTTGCAGATTCTTTCACTAACCGATCTAAAGTCACATCTTGACGCGAAATATGATACATTCCTAGCCGCACTAAATAAGGATTTCCGCCCACTAACCCCATCAATTCTGCAACTTCATTCCCACTCCAATTCAATCCGTGCCGCTTTGCTAAATCTTGCATTTGCTGGGAATTAAACTCTGGCAATTCAATCGGTAAACCCACATTAAACGGCGATTTATTCACATCCAGCGGGATATAAACTTCTGTCGAATGCACCACAATCAAACGAAACTTTTTCCAAATATCTCGCCGTTTTGCTTCTTCGTGTAAAGCTCGCAATAACCCAAAAAAGTCATCGGCAATTTCCGGTGATTCAAACAGGCGATCGCTCTCATCCAAGCCTAACGTCAGAGGTTTTGAGGATTCTGAAAGCAAATACTGTTCAAAATAAGCCTTGCAGCACTGATTGCTGCCAATCAAATCGGCTAATTCCCAACACTTGGGCAACTGCTCCAGCATTCCTAACTCTTGACCGATGCTAGCACAAAACCACTGCAAAAATGTATCTGAATTAGCGAATATTTTCCTATTGGCTAGCTGAAAACTCAGCGCTACTGTGCGAGAACCTTGCTGTTCTGCATGATGCAAAATCCTCGCCATCAAGGAAGTTTTTCCCATTTGTCTGGGTGCTTTTATACGGATCAGGGCTCCCGGTTGGGCGATCGTCTCGTAACAGCGGGATTCGATCGGAGGGCGATCGATATAAAAACAAGAAGTGAGTTCAACTTGTCCTCCCGGCAATTCTGGCGGCGCTGCTGGCAGGGGTTGAATTATTGACTGTTTGGTGCTAGTAATTACTTTCCATTCTACAGCCAATTCATGGTCGGCAGTTAACGATTTGCGACCTTCTTTGATAATGGTTAAAATTTGTGATATTAACTTAAATGAGTCGCCAACACCGCGCCACAGCCAGGGCTGAATTCCTGCTAAATAGCTCAGTAAATCAAAAGAAAGCGGTGTATTTAATTCAAATAAAATCGGTAAAATTGCGGGTTTATGAGCAGTTAGATTGTGCAATTCCTTGGCTAGCTGCACTTGTTCCAATATCATTTCGCTAGCGGCCGATTCTTCGGAAATCAGCAACAGCAAATAATCGCAACGCTTTAAATATGAGGCGGAGTCGCTGCTGTTGTTAATAAAAAAGACTTCGTGGCCTCCCGCACTCAAAGCTTGGTGTAACTGCTGGGAAAGCGTATTGTGTGAGGTCGATCCTCTTCGAGGGCTTCGCCAACGGGCGATCGCCACTTTTGCCCTCTCCAGCAGTACCTCCTCTGGCTCTGAATTCGCCTCAAAATCGGCTATATCGCGCCATTCCTGCCCCAATCCGCGACAAATTTCGATGAAATTGGCATAATCCACAGGTTTGCCATTCAGAAAATGGCTGACTGTAGATTGGGCCATCCCTAAATCCTCAGCCAGGATTTTCTGACTGGGGAAGCCATTTCTCAGGAGACAGGATTTAACTGCGCGAATGCACTCTTCGCGCACCCTTAGCGATCGTGGCATTGCTTATCACAATCAAAACACTGAAACCATCATAAATGCCAACCGCCCCTAAAGTCGATGAAAAGTCGATGAAAAGTCGATGAATTTTCAAATAACTCAGTCGCCAACTCAAATAGCCACCTGATTAGATTAGAAATAACAAGGTTGAATCCCATCAAAACGAGGTAAAAGCATTGTGTATTCTATCCTAATTTGGTCGCTGGCGTCAGCCACTAATCAACCAGGTTTCGCCTTCACCCCGCCCCTATTCTGGTTACTGCTCGGAGTTGTGCTTAGTGCGATGGAGCTATTAATCATCAAAACTCAGCCCCAAAAATACAGATTTTACCTGCTAATGATGGGAGCTTCGGCTGTAATTGAATCATTTATTTTGTGGAGAGGTTCTGTAGCATTTGAGTTTAGTTGGGCGAACATAATGTATGAAGATTTTGACTGGCAAATCTTCTACTGGATGGGGATAGCCCTCGCGCTGAGCATCTGGATTAGACCGATTTTTATTGTTCGCAAAAAGTTTGTCATTCCCGAAGCCACGGAAGCGACAACTATCTCCGAAATTTTCCCCGGAGAAACCGGAATGGTGATTTATGAAGGGGCTTCGTGGAAAGCCCGCAATGAAGATTCCCAAGGGGCGATCGCACCCCGACAAAAAGTTTATGTTTTGCGCCGCGAAGGAAACACGCTGATTGTTGTACCTGACAGATTAATTCACATCAACAGCTAAATCTCAGTTAGCTCTTTTATGACTCGGCGATAGAAATCGCTTCTTGCCAAACAAAGTCCCTCTCTAAGAGACTAATAAATCACTACCAACTGTCAACTGTCAACTATCAACTGTCAACTATTTACCAGGAGATTCACTATGTATCACTATTTTTTGACGGTATTGCTTGCCATCACCGGAGTATCCTTAGCCAGCAGTGTCAAAATCGTCCGTCAAGGAGATGAGGCTTTAGTTGAAATTTTCGGAAAGTACGATCGCAAGAAACTCGAACCGGGTTTGACTTTTTTGATTCCCTTCGTCGAAACAGTGGCTTATAAACAAACTCTGCGCGAGCAAATTTTAAAATTGCCACCGCAAGAATGCACAACGCGCGATCGCGTTTCCGTCACCGTTGATTTTATTGTGTACTGGCGAATCATTGACTTAGAAAAAGCTTCCTACAAAGTGCAGAATCTCAAGGAAGCGATGTTAAATATGCTGATTCTTTCAATTCGGACTCACCTTGCTAAATTATCTGTTGAGGAACTCTACACGGCTCGACATGAGATTAATAATGCTTTAGTCGAGGAGTTGGATACAACGACAGATCCTTGGGGTGTGAAGTTTACGAGAGTGGAATTGCGCGATTTTGCGATCGGCAGTAAAGTGATTCAGCCCACATCCATTGACCGGAAAGAAGTACAAAAGCTGCGAGCTTAGAGATTAGTATTTCCTCCTTTTCCTCGTTACCAGGCTCTGCCTGGTAACGCAGATCCAGAGGCTCTGCCTCGCCGACTTTAATTCGCATTGTATATACCATTTAAGGAGACAACACCATGACTAGAAATCAAGAATCAATTGTTCGCAATGCAGCTTATCGCGGTTGCGGATGCTTATCACTTATAATCGGTATTGGAGTAATGAATGGGATAGCTCTGCCATTTTATCTCACTAATACCAATAGAAGCAAGCAGTCGGAAGCAAAACAGTATGTTAGCTCAATGAACAAGGCGCAGCAAGCTCACTTTGCTGAAAAAAGTGCTTTTGCCACTTCTGTTAATGCTTTGGAAATTGGGATCAAAACGGAGACAAAAAATTACAAGTATTCAGTTCGCGCCACAAAGCAAACTGCTTTTAATTATGGAGTCTCCAAGCAACCACAACTTAAGAGTTATGTCGGCGGTGTCTTTCTACTTCCTGTTAAAAAAGTTGAACCAAATGCTGCTAAAGATGGAAAAATAACAACAATATCCATATTCTGCCAAGCTGATTCTCTCGGTCCAATTAAACCAGCGGAGCCCACCTATGAAAATGGTAAACTTGCTTGTGGGCAAGGCACAAGACAAGTGACCAGATAATCTAACTATACGCAATATAATGACAGTCGATTACCAATATCAAATCGGCATTCAATTGAGATTTACCGAACTAAAGTCTTTACTACAAACAGGGAGGATACAAAACTATGAGCCAACAAGATTCTAAATCAGCTAGCATTTCACCTAACGGTTGCGGATGCTTATTGCTTTTAATGGGCATGGCAGTAATTAGCGCGATCGCTCTGCCATCATTTCTAGGTGATAGCGCGCATGATAAGTATATGACATCGTATATGACATTTCAAGCGCAAGAGTATGTTAGCTCAGTGAACCGAGGTCAGCAAGCCTATTTTGCAGAAAAAAATGCTTTTTCCAGTTCTGTTAAGGCTTTGGGAATGGGCATTCAAACAGAGACAACACATTTCAAGTATTCAATTCGTGCCACTAAGAAAGCAGCATTTAATTATGCAGTAGCCAAGGAAAACGACTTAAAAAGTTATGTCGGCGGTGTTTTTATTGTTCCGCAAAAAAACTTTGTTCCCAATGCTACTAAAGAGGAAATAACTACAACGTTTATATTCTGCGAAGCTGATTTTCCCGGTAGCATTCAACCAGCGGAACCCACCTATGAAAATGGTAAAACTGCTTGCGGTAAAGGCACAAGACCAATGGTCTCACCAAACTAACTATACGCAATATAATGACAGTCGATTACAAGATTAAATCGGCTTTTAATTGAGATTTACCTGACTAAATTCTTTACTACAAACAGGGAGGATACAAAACTATGAGTCAACAAAGTTCTAAATTAGCTAGCCTGGCATCGAATGTTGGTGGATACTTAGTGTTTTTAATGTTGATTGGAGTATTAGCTTCGGTAGCTCTGCCATCCTTTCAGGCTAAGCTTAGGATCAACAAGCAATCGGAGCCCAAAGATTATATTAGCTTAATCAACAAACGTCAGCAAGCGTATTTTGCCGAAAAAAGTGTTTTTAGCACTTCTGTTAAGGCTTTAAAAATTCGCATTATTAAAACCGAGACAGAAAATTACAAATATTCCCACCATACAACAAAAAAAGCAACATTTAATTATGGAGTTTCAAAGCAAAAAGACCTTAAAAGCTATGTCGGGGGAGTCTTTGTAATTCCTGCTACAAAAGTTGAGTCATATTCTTCTAAAAATCCAATAACAACCACATCTATATTGTGCCGAGCTGATTCTGCTGGTACAATTAAACCACCAGAACCAACTTATCAAAATGGTAAAATTGCTTGTGCTACAGGCACCATAGAACTGAGACAAAGTTATCACTAGAGGCTAGATCATGACAGTCGATTACCAATATCAAATCGGCGGCAGTCTCCCGCAAAATGCACCTACTTATGTAGTGCGACAAGCTGACTCAGAACTTTATCAAGCTCTCAAAGCCGGAGAGTTTTGTTACGTGCTCAATTCCCGACAAATGGGCAAATCCAGTTTGCTAGTGCGAACTGTACAAAAGCTCTCGGCTGATGGCATTGCCTGTGCTACGATCGACCTTTCGGACATTGGCAACCAGCAAGTCTCTCTAGATAAGTGGTACGGCGGCGTCGCTTACAAACTCTTGTGCAGTTTCAACCTGTTTAACCCAGTCGAGTTTATGGCTTGGTGGCGGGAGAGAGAGTTGATGTCGCCGGTGCAGCGCTTAGGAGAGTTAATTGAAGAATTGCTGCTGGTCAAAATTTCTCAAAACCTGGTCATTTTTATTGATGAAATTGATAGCGTTCTGAGTTTCCAAGAACCGCTAGACGATTTCTTTGCATTAATTAGATGTTGCTACAATAAACGCGCTCACAATTCAGAATACCAGCGCATTACATTTGCTTTGCTGGGAGTAGCTACGCCATCGGATTTAATTAGCGATGCAACTCGCACGCCCTTTAATATCGGTTTACCTATTGAATTGCACGGTTTTAAGTTACAGGAAGCTCTGCCTTTAGCAAAGGGTTTTGAGGGAAAAGTAGACAATCCTCAAGAGGTTTTAAAAGAGATTTTGGACTGGACTGGAGGGCAGCCATTTCTGACTCAAAAGCTTTGCAAGCTGATTTTGCACCATGTAAAAAGCTTAGCTTCTGCTTCTATTATATCAGATTCAACCGATGAAAGCAGAACGGAAAATTTTACTACAAATCAATTATTAATTAGCGATATAGTGCAATCTCATATTATTGATAATTGGGAGTCATCCGATGAACCGGTACACATCAAAACAATTCGCGATCGCCTTCTGAGAAGTCCGCACCGCGCCAGTAGGTTATTAGGACTATATCAAAAAATATTGCCACTTTCAGAACCCCCCGATTGTAGGGGCGGTGCCCCCGTGCCCGCCCTGGTAGGGGGAATATGGGCGGATGATACTCCCGAACAAACAGAATTGCGGCTGAGCGGATTAGTAGTAAAACGAGCCGGAAAATTAACCGTATCCAACCGCATTTACGCAGCTATATTCAGCCATGACTGGGTAGAAAAAGCGCTCTGCGACTTGCGCCCCTATGCTGAATCCCTAACAGCATGGATAGCTACAAATTGTCAAGACGAATCTCGCTTGTTGCGCGGTCAAGCACTGGAAGATGCTCGACAGTGGGCGGCAAATAAAAGCTTGAGCACCCAAGATTATCAATTTTTAGGTGCGAGTCAAGAAGCGGAATTTGCCAAATTGCGCGATCGCGAAAAACAAACTCAAACGGAAATTGAACAACTGCGCCGCGAAAAAAAGTTACTAGAGGAACTAAGCGAAGCACAAAAGCAGAAAAAATTGATTGCAGTTAAACTTTGGCGCGAGCACCAACTGAGAGTGCAGACACTTACAGGAGCAGCAGGAATACTGATATTAATTCTGATAGCAGCCTTTTGGATTAAACCATCAATCGAAGAAAGAAACAACAAAATTCTCACTCTCAGTCTACTATCAGAAACGCTCTTGGCGGCCGATAAAAAAGAGGAAGCTTTGCTAGAAAGCATTAGAGCTGTTACAGAAATGAAAGGATCGCTCGGAGTGAGTTCAGATATTCAGATGCGAGTGGCGATCGCCCTCGAACAGGCCGTTTACAACTTTCGGGAACGCCGCCGCTTGCAGAGTCAAGCCAGTACCCTTGCTTTCGCGAGTTTCAGTCCCGACAGTCAAACAATTGTGACTGCTACCGATGATAATTATATCAAAATTTGGCAAAATAATGGCACTTTGCAAGCAACTTTGACAGGGCATACTGATAAAGTTAGGATGGCAATTTTCAGTCCTAGCGGTCAGATAGTTGTCTCAGCAAGCGACGATAAAACACTCAAGATTTGGCAAAAAAATGGCAAATTGATCCACAATTTAAAAGGACATAGCGCTCAAATAACAAGCGTCTCTTTGAACCCAGATGGTAATATTATTGCTTCTGCCAGTGCCGATGGAACTGTTAAACTCTGGAAAATCAGCGGTGAAGAATTGTCAACTTTTCAAGTGGAGCGAGGTTGGATAACCAGCGCGACTTTTAGCCCAGACGGTCAGATAATTGCTGCGGCTGGTAATGATGGCACTGTTAAACTTTGGAGTTTGAGAAACGTTGCGGACAAGTTGCAAAAACAGCAGTCAATCGAAGCCAGCACCGATATCAAATTGCTCCGAACTTTACAAATGGAAAGTGATAAAATTATGAGTATAGCTTTCAGTCCAAACGGAGCAATGCTGGCGACTGCAAGTGCTGGGGGAACTGCGAGAATTTGGAGCAAAGACGGCACACCGCTAAGTATTTTCAAGCATACAAGTGGATTGACAAATATCAGCTTTAGTCCCGACAGTCAAATGTTGCTATCTGCAAGCACAGACAAAATGGTGAGGGTGTGGAACATTGACGGTACATTGCTCAAAACTTTAAAAGGTAACAAGGATGCTGTTTGGAGTGCGAGTTTTAGTCCAGACGGCAAAGCGATCGCTAGTGCTAGTGCTGACGGTACGGTGATGCTGTGGAATTTTAATCTTGACGATTTGTTGCTGCAGGGTTGCGAGGGAGCCCGCAATTATTTTCAGACAAATCCGATCGCAAATCAAAGCAATCGCCACCTCTGCGACGGGATTGGAACTCAGTCGGAACTCACGCAAAAAAAACCGGGTTAAAAGTCAAAATGTTGAGTTTGGTAGCAAAGTATCTAGGCATAAACTGGCTTTTTGACCGCCCCTGCGTCTAGGGCTGATATGGTTTAATTTGGTAGCAGCTAATAGGTAATAGGTCAGCCAGATCGGTGTATTCAACTTTAGAGCAAAAGTATCAGCGCCTGCAAAAAGACTTAAGAAACGGAGTCCTCGCCCTTGGCGGCATTTTTTGCACGGGTACTCTCTGGTATTGGCAAGTGGAAAGATGGTCTTTGCTAGATGCCGCTTACATGACAGTAATTACCTTAGCAACTGTCGGCTACGGTGAACTTCAGCCCCTCGGTCAACGCGGGCGAATGTTTACCATATGGCTGATTTTGATGGGCGTGATTGTGATTGGTTTCATCGTCAACCGCTTTACAGAAGCGCTGATTGAAGGATATTTTCAAGAAGGAGCAAGAATTAGGCAGCAGCGACGATTGGTAGATTCTTTGATCGGGCATTACATTCTCTGCGGTTTTGGGCGCACTGGCCGCCAAATTGCCTTGGAATTTCAGGCCGAAAACATCTCTTTTGTGGTGATAGATTCGGCAGTACATTCGGTTGAGGCAGCTTTGACGCTGGGGTACACGGCTGTCCAAGGAGACGCGACTTTGGACGAAATTTTGCTGAGTGTGGGGATCGATCGCGCAATTTGCATAGTAGCAGCTTTGCCTTCGGATGCCGAGAATTTATACACTGTCATGTCGGCGAAAACTCTGAATCCGAAGGTACGGGCGATCGCTCGTGCGACCACAGAAGAAGCCGTAAAGAAGTTGCAGCGGGGCGGCGCCGATGCCGTTGTATCCCCCTACATTACCGGGGGAAAACGCATGGCTGCGGCGGCCTTGCGGCCTCAAGTTATGGATTTTTTAGATGGTGTTTTGACGGGTACCGATAGTTCTTTTTACATGGAAGAATTTTTGGTCGATCCCAATACTTGTGTCTACGTTGGGGAAACTTTGAGAAATGCCAAGTTGCGATCGCAATCGGGGGCCTTGGTTTTAGCAGTGCGGCGCGCTGGCGGGACTTTGATTGTCGGGCCTACCGGAGAAACTGCGATCGAAGGAGGAGATATGCTGATTTGTTTGGGCACTGCTGAACAACTGCGAACTCTCAATCAAATCCTCAGTCCCCTGAGTTTTCGCCTCCCCCGGCCCCCAAAGTAATACGATGTCAGGTTTCTAGTCAGGAATGCAAGTCTTCTCTCGATCAATGCTTCCCAGAAAAAATATTGACTGTTGACTGTTGACTGTTGACTGTTGACTGTTGACTGTTGACTGTTGACTGTTGACTCTGGGTCGAAAAACTCAATGGTTGAGTGTTAAATGTTGACTCGATTTTATTATTCCGATGCAACCGGAAACGATATGAATTTAAAAAATTCACAATCTCCACTACACAAGGATTTAGGGCAAACAAAAATGCTCTCGGCTACTTTGCCGAGAGCATTTTGGAGCAGTTAAACTGCCTTTTGATCACAGTTTGAGCTCAGTCATAGACTAAAGCATAGACAAAAAATCGCTGAAACCCAAAGCCGATGGTGGGATTTGAACCCACGACCGTTCGATTACGAATCGAATACTCTACCCCTGAGCTACATCGGCACAGACAATTTTGGATTATAGCACAACTATAGCGAAAAAAGCAAGGAGTCGTAGAATTTAATTCAAAATTCCACAACTCCTAGCTCACCAACAGTTAAACGGTCACTTCCGTGTCAGTTGAGCCGCCTCTGGCCCCGGAATAAACTAAACCCCGCTGCATATCCAGCGTCAACATCGTTCCGTCCCGAATTACCCGCGTGGCATTCTTCACGCCCACCATCACCGGCACGCCCAAGCGCAAACCGATAATCGCGGCATGAGAAGTCAAACTGTCCTCCTCCGTCACCACACCTGCGGCTTTCCGAATCATCTCCACAAAAGCGACGCTTGTGTGTTCCACTACCAAAATTTCTCCAGGGTGGAAATTGCCTACATCCGCAGCAGTGCGAGCAACCCTGGCCATGCCACTCACCGATCCCAAACCGACACCGGTGCCTTTGCCTAGAACTGCTGTCACTACTTCAACTTTGATCAAATCCGTCGATCCGGCAACCCCTTGCAGAGTACCGGCGGTCATCACCACTAAATCTCCGTCGCACACTAACTCTTTTTCCTGGGCGACTGTCATGGCAGAGTGAAATGTCTGGCCAGTGGAGGGCAAATCCAGCACCAGCAAGGGTTTTACTCCCCATACTAATTGCAGTTGTCGGGCTACGTCTACGTGAGGAGTAACTGCCAAAATCGGAGTTTTCGGTCGGAACTTCGAGACATTTCGGGCTGTGGCGCCGGTTTTGGTCAGCGTCATGATCGCCGCCGCGTTCAATTGTTCGGAGATTTGACTGACTGCTTGGCTGATGCCGTTGGGGATCGATCGACCAATATCTTCTACATTCCTAATATTCCGCTTAATTCCTTCTCTCTCCATCCGCACCGCAATTCTCGCCATCGTCGCCACCGCTTCGACGGGGAACTTGCCGACAGCAGTTTCATTCGAGAGCATCACTGCATCAGTTCCGTCAAGAATCGCGTTTGCCACGTCGGAAATCTCGGCGCGGGTGGGACGGGGATTGTTGACCATGCTGTCGAGCATCTGGGTAGCGGTAATTACCGGAATGCCCA
Organism: Microcoleus sp. B6-A1; assembly: GCF_036705085.1. Taxonomy (NCBI): domain Bacteria; kingdom Bacillati; phylum Cyanobacteriota; class Cyanophyceae; order Oscillatoriales; family Microcoleaceae; genus Microcoleus; species Microcoleus sp. B6-A1. The sequence goes on along the minus strand of NZ_JAUBTU010000009.1, from coordinate 103,109 downwards.
GGCGGTTGGAGGTAGCAATCAGGCGCTTTTGCAAAATCGGCACGTCTTCGGCGGGTAGTTCCACTCCCAAATCGCCGCGGGCGACCATCACGCCGTTGCAAAGGGTGAGAATTTCCTCCATTTGTTCGATCGCCTCGTGCTTTTCGATCTTAGCAATCACCGGTACTTGCTTGCCCGCACTGGCAATCAGCTCTTTAATTTCGAGCACATCTTGGGGATTCCGCACAAAGCTCAGGGCCACCCAATCGACACCTTGGTCGAGGCCGAACATTAAATCTTTGCGGTCTTTATCAGTCAGCGCTTTAATTGACAGGTAAACTCCCGGAAAATTCACGCCTTTGTTGTTGGAAAGCGGCCCGCCGACTACGACGCGGCAGTACAATTCCCGCGCCGCGCGGTCTACTTTTTCCACCAGCATTTCCACTTTCCCGTCGTCAAGCAGAATCACTGATCCCTCTGGAACTTCGTCTGCTAGGGGGTCGTAGGTGACGGAAGAAATGAGCTCGGTGCCGGGAACTTGGCGGCTGGTGAGAATGAAAGGATCGCCGTTTTTGACAACTATAGAGCCTGTCTCAAAGCGCCCTAAACGAATTTTCGGGCCTTGGAGGTCTTGGAGGATGGCAACCGGCTGGTTGAGTTCAAAGGATGTTTGCCGGATTAAGCGAATGCTGCGCTGGTGGTCTTCTTCTGTTCCGTGGGAAAAGTTGAGTCGCAAAGTTGTGGCACCTGCTTCTATAAGCTGGCGCAGCACTTGTGGGTCAGAAGTTGCTGGGCCAATGGTGGCGACGATTTTAGTCCGGCGTAGGGCTTTTGGCAATTGCATCAGCGGTGTTCTGGGGAGGCAGGTGGATTTCTTGTTTAAATTTCGGCTAACGTTTCATCTTTGCACTACAAGCAATGACGCTAGTCTCAAGTCTTAAAAATTTTGATAGTCGTCAAAAAAGCAGGTATTGAACAATATATAGAATATCTGACTTTTTACCGATCGGTAATTTTTTCTTGGGGAGCGCTCTTTTTTGCAAATTTTTCCGCTCTCAGGCTTGACATAAATACAGACATACCCATTGATTTTATTTGGTCTGCTGAGCTCTTTTGGCTAATCTAGGACTGGTATCCTTGTACAACAGCAATACTTTCCTGTTTGTGCAGAGGGGAGCATCTCATATTTGTAAAAACACTTCTTCTGGCTCCTTCCTTCTTCCTTCTTCCTTCTTCCTCTTTTCTCCTGGCTCCTGACTCCTGACTCCTAACTCGAATTTCTAGCGGAGGGCGGCTTTCATTGAGATGCTCTCGTGCAGAGGCTAGTTTTTGGCCATCGAACTCTGTTCTTTCATAAAACTTTACTATTGTCAGGCTTGTATCTTATACTACGCAAGTGTGAAATATTAAGGAGTCTTAACAAAGATGTCGGAGGCAGGACGGCCGCTGACAGTGCCGAAAGAGTTTCTGAGTCCTCCCGGTGACTTCAATCCGACACTGCTGCTGTTTTTGAGTGCAGTAGTGATTATCGTGATTTCTAACTTGGGTTTCTGGTGTTGGGGATGGCCGCAGTGGTGCTGTTTTACGCTGAACGTGTTGGCTTTGCACATGGCTGGAACTGTGATTCACGATGCGTCTCACAATGCGGCCCATCGCGATCGCACGATCAATGCTATTTTGGGACACGGTAGCGCGCTGATGTTGGGTTTTGCTTTCCCGGTGTTTACGCGGGTACATATGCAGCATCACGCCCACGTTAATGACCCAGATAACGATCCAGACCATTATGTTTCGACCGGCGGGCCTTTGTGGTTGATTGCTGCGAGGTTTTTTTACCACGAGATTTTCTTTTTTAAGCGCAAACTGTGGCGGAAATACGAATTATTGGAATGGTTTCTCAGCCGTTTGTTTGTCGTAGCGGTGGTGTATATTGCCATTCAGTACGACCATTTAGGTTACGTGCTGAATTTTTGGTTTTCTCCTGCTTTGGTGGTGGGGTTGGCCTTGGGGTTATTTTTTGATTATTTGCCGCACCGTCCGTTTCACGAGCGCGATCGTTGGAAAAATGCCAGAGTATATCCTAGTCCTATTCTAAATATCTTGATTTTGGGGCAGAATTATCATCTGATTCATCACTTGTGGCCTTCCATTCCTTGGTACAATTACAAGCCTGCTTATGAGGCTGTCAAGCCGCTGTTGGATGAGAAAGGTTCTCCTCAAACTTTGGGAATATTGGAAGGGAAAAAGGACTTTTGGAGTTTTATATATGACATCTTTTTAGGGATTAGGCTGCATCACAAAAAAAGCGTCTGATTGACAAAAAACCCGGCTTCTCAAAGAAACCGGGTTTTTTTTCTAATAAAAGCTTTTAAGCATATATCCCCAGGGCAGGTTTTGTCCTGTATCAAGTCCCGTCGTAAAAAATAAACCCACCTGTAATGGTGAGTTAACTTTTAAATCAAGCCCAAATTGATACTCCCCAGGGCTGAAGCCCTGGGGATTCTTGAATGAATCCGAAAACTCTCAAAGGCGTTATCAAAGCACCTCTATACGCTCAAAACAACTACCAGTACAAAGGGTATTGCAATTGCGCTTACTTTTGTTTTACTTTCGGAGTCCATCACAACGCCAGATAGGTACGCTCCATGTTCACCATTACTTGTTTACCCAGGCTACGGTCATGCCGAGACGAGATAACGAGCGGGGTTTCTCCTTAATAAAACACTTCTTCACGTAGATGGTTGTTCTTACTTGCAATTTAATTCTAATACAACCTTTCAATCGCTTGTGTAAAGAAATATTGAAGGCGGTTGAAACCGCAGCCGACTTCCTCCCCGTGTCTAAAGCCAGGGGCACGCCGGGCTCGTTTTTCGGTGAATCTATTATTTTTCCCCAGCCACCGCCACCGCTAAATTCCTATCGGGGCGCAAATTTTGAGCTCCCCGCAAATAAGGATGATAAATTTCAGTATGTGCCGGCCAATTGACGTGAATTAAAAACCGAATGCAGCGTTCCAAAGCACCCTCAACGTGCATTTGCTGGACATCCAACAAAGGAACATTACACCAGTGTGGACGTTCGCGGGCGATCGCGGCCGGAAACACAGCATCTAAATCGCGAGTAGCAGAAAACGTAGCACTAATAATTAAATCTGGATTTATATCATTTTTTGCTTCTAATTCATCTAATAATTCTTTCACCGCTTCTCGAATTGCTGCCACCGAATTCTCGCTAGCAGTTGTTGCCCCACGAATCCCCCGCACTTGCCACTCCACGCAAATTTCCTCCATATTTTTGTTATTAGTCATTAGTCATTAGTCATTAGTCATTAGTTATTAGTCATACTAAATTAGGCTTAAATACCCACTTTATTTCTCAGTCCCCGCTTGAGTGGACTTCGTTTGTGTAGTTTGAGCTCGAACTCCTAGGCGAAGCCAGCGCGAAGCGCTTATGACGGGCAAAGCGCCACATTGGAGTTTGAGGTCAACAGATTTGAATCGCCCAATCATCCAGGCAGTAACTAATGACTACTGACTCCTGACTAATGACTAATTTATTTAATCACGGGCGATACATCCACAGCGGCAAACCGCTAGTAGAAAGCTCGAATTCCAGCAAATTATTGTAAGCTGAAAGCCCGGATATATCCAGACTACTCCCCAAGACGCGATTTAGGAAAGGTTTTTGTTTTTCTAGGGTGCAAGACTCGGTTTTTTCCGGGTCTAGGCCTGCGAGTTCGGCGGCAAGGCGGCGAGCGTCCTCTTCTGTTCCCAGTCGATCGACCAAACCCAATTCTAAGGCTTGCTGACCGGTAAAAACCCGACCGTCGGCAAAACTTTTGACTTTTTCAACAGCCAAGTTCCGGGCTTCGGCAACGGTTTCCACGAATTGCTGGTAGCTGGTGTCGATCAAGTCTTGCAGAATTTGCTGTTCCGGATCGGTCAATTCTCGATCGAATGCCAAGATATCTTTATACGGCCCCGATTTAATCACCTGAAAAGAAACGCCTACTTTTTCTAACAGCCGTTCTAAATTGTTGCCCCGGATAATCACGCCAATGCTGCCAGTAATTGTACCGGGATTGGCAACGATATGTTCGGCTCCCATGCCGATGTAAACTCCACCAGAAGCTGAAATATTGCCAAAACTGGCAACAATTTTGACTTTTTCGCGCAGACGCTTGAGTGCGCTGTAAATTTCCTGGGAATCGCCGACAGTGCCGCCGGGGCTGTCTATCCGCAGCAGCAAGGCGGGAAATTTTCGTTCTTCAACGGTTTTGAGAGCTTCTAGGACTCGTTTACGGGTTTCTCCGGCAATGGCTCCGGTGATTTCGATACGGGCGATTTGTTTGCGGTAGCGGGGCTTGAATGGCCAAATCATGGGCAGTGTACAGGCAAGGTGAAATTTTGTAGCTAACTTCTAGTGTGCCTTATTCATCGGGGTAGATGTTGTGCTTGTGTTCGCAACAGGCAAGATGCCTGTTGCACAAGAAATTGCTTGATTGTGGAACAGGCATCTTGCCTGTTCCAGATTGTTGGCAACAGGCAAGATGCCTGTTGCACAAGAAATTGCTTGATTGTGGAACAGGCATCTTGCCTGTTCCAGATTGGCGGCAACAGGCAAGATGCCTGTTGCACAAGAAATTGCTTGATTGTGGAACAGGCATCTTGCCTGTTCATAATTGCCGCAACAGGCAAGATGCCTGTTCCACAAGAAATTGCTCGATTGTGGAACAGGCATCTTGCCTGTTCCTAATGGCCGCAACAGGCAAGATGCCTGTTCCACAAGAAAATTCTCGATTGTGGAACAGGCATCTTGCCTGTTCCAGATTGCCGCAACAGGCAAGATGCCTGTTCCACCTTGATTTTGTGGAACAGGCATCTTGCCTATTCCTAATGGCCGATCAAGATTTGTGCGATCGCACTTAACCCAACACCAATATATAATTGTAAAAATTGCTTAACAAAACTACATCATCCCCACGAGAATCAATCTCATCAATTATTTGGAGTCTCCGCCATGCAGCTAAAACTTACCGATTCAAAACTGCCTTTTGCCCCGCTGTTGCTAATTGCGCCGTTTTTCCTGTGGGGAACCGCGATGGTAGCGATGAAAGGGGTGATGCCGCACACAACGCCGCTGTTTGTGGCCTTCGTGCGTTTAGTACCTGCGGGTGTGTTGGTGCTGCTGGCGGCGGCATTCATGGGAAAACCGCAGCCGCAGGGTTGGAAAGCTTGGCTGTGGATTTCGCTGTTTGCTTTGGTTGACGCTACTTTGTTTCAAGGCTTTTTAGCCGAAGGTTTGGCGAGAACCGGTGCGGGTTTGGGTTCGGTGATGATTGATTCTCAACCGCTAGCAGTGGCGATTTTGTGTTTGTGGCTGTTTCAAGAAAAAATTGGTTTTTGGGGCTGGTTGGGATTAGTTATTGGCGTTGCGGGCATCAGTTTAATCGGGTTGCCCGATGGCTGGATTTTGGGGCTTTTTCATCCTGAAAACAGGCAGGTTTCTGCGGGTATCGAACAGTTGTTTCAGGGTGGAGAATGGTTGATGCTGTTGGCTGCTTTGTCGATGGCTGTGGGTACGGTTTTGGTGCGCTGGGTTTGCCGTTATGTTGATCCGGTGGTGGCGACTGGTTGGCACATGATTTTGGGCGGTTTGCCGCTGTTGGCAATTTCGGCTGCAACTGAGTCCGAACAGTTTGTGAATATCGATTTTTCCGGCTGGATGGCGTTAGGTTATTCTACTGTGTTCGGAAGTGCGATCGCCTACGGTTTATTCTTTTATTTTGCTTCTAGTGGCAGTCTAACAAGTTTAAGTTCTCTTACCTTTCTTACGCCTGTATTTGCTTTGCTATTCGGCAATTTGTTCTTGGGCGAAGTGCTGAATCCGCTGCAATCGATGGGAGTTGGGCTGACTTTGGTGAGTATTTATTTGATTAATCAGCGGGATACTTTGGGTGAGAAATTGCGAAAAGTGCGGCACGTTGAAGCGGGTGCAGAAGTTGAAGCAACAGGATTGTTAGAGTCGTCTGAGTTGAATTCTGTAGAATTACCCGTGCAGTTGCGGGTTAGCGAATTGGAATCAGAAGTTTAGCGCTTTGAGAAATTTAGGGAGCATTGGTTAATTCTTGAATTAACTGATTTGGAGTTACAATCCTAGGAGTAGTAACCGGAAAATCTCGCGGGTTGCGGGTGACAATGGCATCAATTCGATTGATGACAGCAGTGCTGTACTGAATCGCATCTTCAAAATCTTTGAAGTTGCAAGTTAATGCCATTGAAATAACAGAGTTATCTACTGTTGCGACTTGACAAAATGTAGCTAACTGCCTCAAAAACTCAAGTGTCCAATCGCGACCTTTGTCTCGGCGAATGATATAGTAAAGGTCACTAAAAGTTGAGGCAGAAACATAGCCTTGAATTTGGCCTTCTTCAACAAAAGTTAAAATGCGATCGCTCTCGGCAAAGAAAGGTTCTCGATCGAGCGCAACATCTACTATTATATTGGTGTCTCTCAAGACTTTCACAGGTTATGTTTCTCCTTTAAATATTCCCATTTTGCTTGTTTGTCTGGATCGTCAAAATCCAGCGGTTCCGGTACAGCATCTCGATCGAATAAACCTTGAAATGCCTTCACCCTAGTTTTAAACTTTTTTTTAGGTGTTTCAGGTGCGATCGCACTTTCTGAAGCGCTGGCTTGTTTAACCGTGTCAGCTAGCTGCAAAACGATGATTTCCACATCTCCCGGTGGCATATTCACGGGTTCCACAACTACCAAGTTGCCAGTTGCATCGATTTTACCTCTAAGTTTGTATGCTTGCATGGTAATCTCCGATAACTATGTTTCTATTATATGACATAATAACTTGCTTCATTACCAATGCTCTTCAACATCTGGAATATTGAAATATTCAGATAAAATATTCTCAATAACAATCGGGTCAGTAAGTCACTCTGTAACAACTCCAAAACTAATCATATTAAAAAAAATTAGGAAGTCCGCAGATCGCATTTATTGAGGTTCTATAATTATTTTGAAATAAGTGAATTTTACTGCCGATCGCCCTCAAGCGTCAACTGTTCGCGAAACCAGCCCCATTGCTAAAATCCCCAAAATTTTATTCACATCTTTGAGGTAATATTCAGTCAGATCGATACTAATTACACTTGCTTCTAATTTCATAAATTTCCAAATACTCCCAGTTGTCACTGCCCCGTAAATTGTTGAAACTTCATTGCCTGCACGTTCATTAAATATCCTAGCTGCTAACATTTCCGCTACGCATTGTCCCAAGCCAGCGGTGATATTTTCTTTTTTAGCTTCCACAAGGGTAATTACGGGAGCGCTGACAAATAGTATTTCTGGTGAATGGCTGATAATAAAATCGCAAATCCCATTTAATCCCCTTTCGCTATCCACGTCAAACTCTATTCCCGAAAACAAGTTAATTCGTTCGTTTAACTGCCTTCTGAGGTCGATTAAAATTGGGGATATAATCATTTCAGACCGCGCTTTTTCGCTGTTGCTGGCAAGGGCTAAAGGTACATTATAACGGAGAATTTCTGTCAAGAGTGGGCTGCATTCTAAGTCGGGTACATTTCCGAATAAATCGACTGTTTCTGAAGTGGTTAGTTCAAAAGTTCGCTTGACTTTTTCTAAACTAAAATCGCTGTAAGGCATTTTTCTGGTCTTCCTATAATTTCCAAGATTAAACAGAATATAATTTGATTGTACTCATTGTGTAGCAGACTGCATGGATCTCAAAGAACGCTTGCACAGCCATCTGATTCAAATTGTACGCGATCGCAATCCATACCTCGCATCCCAAGGGCATTTTTATGCCCAGCAATACATCCGCGAACAGTTGGCACAGTGGGGAACTGTAGAAATTGACGATTTTGCGGTGCGCGGGCGAATTCATCACAATTTTATCTTGGATTTACCCCCCCTCAGTCCCCCCCTTGCGAAGGGGGGGAAGCAAGAAAATCAGCAAGAAAAGCCGATCGTAATTGGTGCTCATTACGATACTGTACCCGGAACACCTGGGGCCGATGATAATGCTACTGGTGTGGCTGTTTTGCTGGAAATCGCAAGGGATCTCGCATCTGCGCCGCTCAAATATCCAGTGCAATTAGTAGCCTTCGATATGGAAGAATACGGTTGTTTCGGAAGCAGTCATCATGCAGCTAAATACAAGCAACAGCAAAAGTCAATCCGGTTAATGATTTCTTTGGAAATGTTGGGTTATTGCAACCATAATCCTAATTCTCAAAGCTATCCCGCTGGCTTGAAATATTTTTATCCAAATAGGGGCAATTTTATTGCTTTAATTGGCACTTTGCGGACGGTTCCCGATTTGATTAATTTGAGTGGCAAAATTCGCAAATCGGGTCAGCCCTGCGAGTGGTTGCCGGTGCCGAATCGAGGTGTAATTGTGCCTGATACTCGCCGCAGCGATCATGTTCCTTTTTGGGATAATGCTTATCCGGCTATTATGGTGACTGATACTGCTAATATGCGAAATCCGCATTATCATCGAGAAAGCGATAGGATTGAGACTTTGGATTTGGATTTTCTGGCTGGTGTTTGTCAGGGATTGATTGAGGCTATTCGACATTTATAGGAATTTTATTTGAACTGACATTTTGTACCTCGATCGAGAACAGGCAAGATGCCTGTTCCACAAGAGATAAATTGTATTGTGGGGTGGGCATCCTGCCCGCCCATAAAAGGCTGATTAACATTTATGATCGAGAACAGGCAAGATGCCTGTTCCACAAGAGATAAATTGTATTGTGGGGTGGGCATCCTGCCCGCCCATAAAAGGCTGATTAACATTTATGATGGATAATGATATGAATGCTGTTTTTGACGATCGCACTCGCTGGCAATTTTGGATCGATCGCGGTGGCACTTTTACCGATATTGTCGCCAACAGCCCCGACGGTAAATTAGTCATTCACAAGCTGCTGTCGGAAAACCCGGAACGCTACACCGACGCCGCAGTTCAAGGAATTCGCGATATTTTGGGAATTGCTGCAGATGTTCCCATACCCGCTGCACAAATTGAAGCGATTAAAATGGGGACGACGGTGGCGACAAATGCTTTGCTGGAACGAAAGGGCGATCGCACAATTCTGTTAATTACTAAAGGTTTCGGCGATGCGCTGAGAATTGGCTATCAAAACCGCCCGAATATTTTCGCGCGTCACATTGTCTTGCCCCAGATGCTGTACGATCGAGTTATTGAAGTTGCCGAACGCTACAGTGCTCAAGGTGAGGAGTTAACTGCTGTCAATCCCGACTTTATCCCGTCTTTGCAGCAAGCATACGATGAGGGAATTCGCAGTTGTGCGATCGTATTCATGCACGGCTACCGCTACTCGGAACACGAAAAACAAGTTGCTAAAATAGCCAAAGAAATTGGCTTTACTCAAATTTCAGTATCTCACGAAGTCAGCCCGCTGATGAAATTAGTTTCGCGGGGAGATACTGCGGTTGTCGATGCTTATTTATCTCCGATTTTACGTCGATACGTCGAACAAGTAACCAGTCAATTATCTGTAGGGGCGGTGCCCCCGTGCCCGCCCTCCTCCTCCTCCCCGTGCCCGCCCTCATCCTCCTCGCCCTCCCCGCCCCCCCAATTAATGTTTATGCAATCGAACGGCGGCTTAGTGGACGCCGCACAATTTCAAGGAAAAAACAGTATTTTATCCGGGCCTGCTGGGGGAATTGTCGGTGCAGTTCAAACGAGCAAAAAGGCAGGTTTTGATAAAATTATTACCTTTGATATGGGCGGAACTTCGACAGATGTTGCCCATTTTAACGGCGAATACGAACGCGAATTTGAGACGGAAATTGCTGGGGTGAGATTGCGATCGCCCGTGATGGCAATTCACACTGTAGCAGCCGGCGGCGGTTCAATTGTCTTTTTTGACGGGGCTCGCTACCGCGTCGGGCCGGAGTCTGCAGGGGCCAATCCTGGGCCTGCTTGCTATCGCAAAGGCGGCCCTTTGACGGTTACTGATTGCAATGTGATGTTGGGGAAAATTCAACCGGATTTTTTCCCGAAAGTATTTGGATTGAATGGAGATTTGCCGATCGCCCCTGACGTAGTAAAGCAAAAATTTGGGCAATTAGCGGGGGAAATTGGGGGCGAGAGGACGGCGGAACAGGTGGCGGAGGGTTTTTTGGCGATCGCTGTGGAAAAGATGGCAAATGCTGTCAAAAAAATCTCGCTTCAGCGCGGTTACGATGTTTCGGAGTATACATTGTGCTGTTTCGGCGGTGCGGGCGGCCAACACGCTTGTGCGATCGCCGATGCTTTGGGGATGAAACGGGTATTTATTCACCCTTATGCGGGTGTGTTGTCCGCTTACGGTATGGGTTTGGCTGATGTGCGGGCTATTCGCGAAAGGGCGATCGAGCAACAATTAAATGCAGAATTATTACCTGATTTGCATGATATTTTAGCCGAATTGGAGGCTGAGGGAAAGAGGGAATTGAACCGCCGAGGCGCAGAGAACGCAGAGAATGAGCCAGAGGTTTTAGTTGTTAGGAAGCTGCGCTTAAAATATCAGGGAAGTGACTCGGTTTTGGCGGTAGATTTTGCTGACAATATTGAGGTCATGCAGGCTGAATTTGAATCAGCACACCGACAGCGTTACAGTTTTATTATGCCCGAAAAACCGCTGATTGTGGAAGCGGTTTCGGTGGAAGTTGTAGAAAGAATGGATGTGCCGGAAGCATCCAAAATTTCCCCCTCTGGTGGCACGGGCATCTTGCCTGTGCAACCAATTTCAACCGTGCAAATGTATGTTGCTGGCGGGTGGCGGGAAACGCCTGTTTATCGGAGAGATGATTTGCGATCGCACGACTGCATAGAAGGCCCTGCTATGATTGTTGAAGCTACGGGAACTAATATCATAGAACCGGGCTGGGAAGGGGAAATCACCGAAAATAATGATTTAATTTTGAACCGCAGATGCACGCAGATGGACGCAGATAATATCCGCGTTCATTCGCGTTTATCTGCGGTTAAATCAGATCCGGTTTTGCTGGAAATATTTAATAATTTGTTTCGGGCGATCGCGGAACAAATGGGCGTCACATTGCAAAACACAAGTTCCTCCGTCAACATCAAAGAACGCCTCGACTTTTCCTGTGCAATTTTCGACCAAAACGGGCAATTAGTGGCCAACGCGCCGCACATTCCCGTACATCTGGGCTCGATGAGCGAAAGCGTTGAAGCTTTAATTTTAGCACAAGGCAATGCGATTCAACCGGGCGATGTTTATGTTTCTAACAATCCCTACAACGGCGGCACGCATTTACCAGATATCACCGTTATTACTCCAGTATGCGATCGTGATTGCTCTCTTCCTTTGTTTTATGTTGCCTCGCGAGGACACCACGCCGACATCGGCGGCATTACTCCCGGTTCTATGCCTCCTAACAGTACAACAGTAACTGAAGAAGGTGTATTGCTTGACAATTTTCTGTTAGTAAGCGAGGGCGATTTTCGAGAAAAAGAATTACTAGAAATTCTGACATCGGGGAATTTTCCTGTTCGCAATTCCGCTCAAAATATAGCCGATTTGCAAGCACAAATTGCTGCTAACAAGCGCGGCGCAGAAGAGCTGCTCAAGATGGTAGAACATTATGGATTAGAGACTGTGCAAGCTTATATGGGCTTCGTACAAGACAATGCGGAAGAGTCGGTGCGGCGGGTAATTGAGGTTTTGAGTGATGGCGAATTTACTTATCCGATGGATAGTGGCGGACAAATTAAGGTAGCGATTACAATTGACAAATCTGCGCGCAGTGCAAAAATAGATTTTACTGGCACTTCTGGTCAACAAACCAACAATTTTAATGCTCCTGCAGCCGTGGGCAAAGCCGCTGTTTTGTATGTTTTCCGCACCTTGGTAGATGACGATATTCCTCTAAATGCGGGCTGTTTAAAACCTCTCGAAATCATCAATCCCGAAGGCTGTATGCTGAATCCTCGCTATCCGGCGGCGGTAGTTGCCGGGAATGTGGAAACATCGCAGAATATTACCGATGCTTTGTATTGTGCTTTGGGAGTGATGGCTGCTTCTCAGGGAACTATGAATAATTTTACCTTTGGGAATCAGCGCTATCAATATTATGAAACTATTTGCGGCGGTGCGGGTGCGGGTGCAAGTTTTGATGGTACGGATGCGGTTCAAACTCACATGACTAATTCGCGTTTAACTGACCCAGAAGTATTAGAATGGCGGTTTCCGGTGTTGTTAGAAAGTTTTGCAATTCGGGCTAATAGTGGGGGGAATGGATCTCATCGCGGCGGTAATGGAGTGGTGCGGCGAGTACGGTTTCGGGAGGCGATGACGGCGGGAATTTTATCGGGGCGGCGGGTGATTTCTCCCTACGGTTTGAATGGGGGGGAAGCGGGAAAAGTTGGGCGGAATTATGTTGAGAGATTTGATGGAAATGTTGAGGAGTTGGGAAGTACGGCGACTGTGGAAATGCTGTCGGGGGATGTGTTTGTCATTGAGACTCCGGGGGGCGGAGGATATGGTTGTTGTATAAAAAGTTAAGAGGGCTTTACGTTTTCAAATGTTGACCTCTCTCGGTTTTTCGGCTACACTGTGTTGAGAAAATAAATTCAACTACAGTCTATAATAGCGCGGGGGTGAAAATGGAAGGTGTACAATTATCATTTTCTCTGTTTCCTGAAGAACCAAATAACCCAGAAAATTACTTTACTCGAAAACGGTCATGGTCAGCAGCTAAACATCGGATTATGCTGAGGTATATTCAGTCTTATTGTTACAATCTGGGCGGTAATAAAGCTTATCAATCAGAGTCTTTAAATTATGTCGATGGGTTCGCAGGAATAGGAAAATATACAGAAGGAATAGGTATTGAAGATTTTGTAAACAATTCCAAATTTTGGTCAAGTAAGTATGAACATGATTTTGAAAATACTGATGGTTCACCCTTGATAGCTCTTAAATGCGCTAAACTATTCCGAGAAGAGAAGCGGGTAAATTTAAAATGTTTTTTTATAGAATCTAAGCGTGATTTCAATATAAAGCTCCGTAAAAATTGTGAAACTGTAGGTGAGGGATTGTCATATAAAATATATAAACCTCAAACATTTGAGGTTGCTTTTCCTGAGCTAATGACAGACTTAGAAAACTATCCTACCTTATTTTTTCTTGATACCTTTGCTGTTAAAGGAATGAATTTCGATAATATATGTGAGATAGGAAATTATGTAAGTCAGTATAAGGGCGAAGTATTTTTGCTTTTTCACAATATACAAGTAGCTCGTAATGCTGGGCAGTACAAAACTACCTATGCTGATTCTAAAGAACAAAAAACTGCCGAGAGTTATATGAAAAATTTGACTACGCTTCTAGGTGTTAATTCTGATATAGAGTGGAAACCCAAGTGGCTGGAACTAAAAAATGAGCCTCAAAAATTTGAAAGGTGGGCGCTGGAATACTTCAAGGAAAGAATGAGAAAAGAAGGAGGTTTTAGAGGTGTAACTAGCTTTGAAATTAAGGAAACTTATAATGATGTCAGACCTCAATACAGTATTGTAGTCGGCAGCAATCATCCTGAAAAAGCATTTGGTCATTTTCTGAATGATTTTGTTTGTGATGAAGATAAATTATTATTTTTTCAAGATAATTATCAAGGAATTGAAAAATTTCTTGATAAAGAATGGGAAGCCGAACAGAAAAGACGCATCGCTATAATTAAAACACAATCTATCCAAATCTTGCGTGAAATCAAATCTGAATGGAAATCTTTTGAAGATGTAATTACTCATATTATTTTAAAATTGAATGATTTGGGTTGTTTAAAAAGAACTCAGCATTACAACGATATTCTCGGTTCACTGTATCAAGAAGGGATGTTAGAGATACAAAAACCTGGTTCTAAAAAGCCTTACACACTAAATAGTTTGCTAAAAATAGTAGAATAATATGATTATTAAATTTTAGTTGTAATAATTTAGCCTCTGTTACTAGCATTTATTTATCTTCGAGCACCGAAGCAATTTTTGTCTCTGTTTATTCTCAGCTTTTGGCATCTCATCCCAAATTTTATCATCGAGAAGTCTCCCAGCAGCTTTAGGTGTTCTACCTCCCCATTGCTTGAAGAAAAACGCGACTTCAGCATCCTGACACTGATCCCGAATACTTTGTGCCCATTCTGGTTGCATTGGACGGTGTTTTTGTCCCGACTCTCCACCAACTATTACCCAGTGAATTCCTGTTAAATCAAGCTGTAACGGCCCTAAAAGTGGTTCACAGGATAAAAAGCGTACCTTTGCATTGACTTGTCGCAAAGAATCCACACGATGAACATAATTTTGATTCTCAACAGACACGCCCATCCAAATATTATCAGACCATTCAAGTTGAGGGGCTAACTCTACTAAACGTTTATCTCGCTTGGTAAGGATTTGATAAATGTGGTGAGGAGTTTCACGCATTACATTAAAGACTTGTTTCAAAAAATCAAGAGAAACATCTTCATGGAACAAATCGCTCATTGAATTAACAAAGATGCGACTAGGCTTTCGCCAACCCCTAGGTTCGTTCAAACGCTTTGGGTGTTCTGTTAAAGTAAACCCATTAGGGAAATTAGTATGAAACCGTTTTGTTAATGCTTCTGCATAACAATGAGTGCAGCCGGGACTGACTTTATCGCAACCTGTTGTGGGATTCCATGTCCGATCGCACCATTCGATACCAGTATTAATGCTAGACATACAAAAACCTTACCATTGAAACAACAAATTATCTTTTTAGGTGTGCTGAATATATAGAGTTTATATGTATCACTTTAGATTGATCCAGCATCACCTACAATTCTATTATAGAATTAATTGACTTAATTATCAACATAATTTTTCAGCACTTGCATCAAATGTATATCGTGTTGTAGAATCGGGCTGCACCCGCATTTATTCTCCAAGCTATTCCAGAACAATTGTGCAAACACCTAATTTTTCCGAATTCAACCATCCTGTGGTCAAATCCCTGTTTCACCACAGCGACCAGGAATTATTGACTCTGTTTCAAAACCATCCAGATCAAGGTAGGTTCTTCACGGCGATTTTTTGCCGCTACGCTCAAATTGTACACTCCCTGATTCGCCATTCGGTACGATCGCCCGTACAAGGCGATTACCTGTTTGCCCACACTTGGCTGCACATCTATCACGAACTCCGAGGCCTCGATTTGCGCCGCGAAATCCAAGAGTCTGATGGCGGAAATCTCAGTCTCCAAAACTGGCTGATTAATGTCACCGCAGTCTGCATAAATCAAGCTGAATTGCCCCCTGTTGAGTCGATTCACTATTCTTTGCAATCGGCTCCGCCTCCCCTGTGGTGTTACGTCAAACAAGCCTTAGAATTGTTAGCGCCGCTGCCGCGTTTAGTGGT
Organism: Microcoleus sp. B6-A1; assembly: GCF_036705085.1. Taxonomy (NCBI): domain Bacteria; kingdom Bacillati; phylum Cyanobacteriota; class Cyanophyceae; order Oscillatoriales; family Microcoleaceae; genus Microcoleus; species Microcoleus sp. B6-A1. The sequence continues at coordinate 87,682 of NZ_JAUBTU010000009.1, read as the reverse complement.
GTTGATGGCTCAGACTTTCCGCTGGAGCGAAACTCGAATTGCAGCTTATTTGCAAGCAGAAGGCGAAGCTATTTCGCCCGCTCAGGTAAAGGCTTTGCTCCAAAAAGGATATCAAACTTTAGAATCAAATTTGCCGGAGGATATTCGGGCTATTTATCTAGATGAAAATCTCGATTATCAAGAAGCACTTGTCTAGATATACACGATATAAATCCGCCCTTTCTAGTTGTACGGGCGGGTTTTACCCGAAATATTTGCTAGGACTAACAGCATCGTAAACCCGCCCTTTCGCGAGGAATAAGGAAAAAATGGCAGTTTATCAAGTTCGGTTGGTGAATGAGGCGATCGCCCTCGATCGCACGATCGCAGTACCAGACGACCAGTATATCTTAGATATGGCAGAAGATGCCGGCATCCGCTTGCCGAATGGATGCAAGCAAGGAGAGTGTTCTGCTTGCGTTGCCAAACTGCTGAGCGGTGAAATCGACCAAAGCGAACAAAAGTTTTTGAAGCCCTCAGAATTGCAAGCTGGCTACGCTGTTACTTGTGTGGCTTACCCGCTTTCTGACTGCACTTTGTTAACGCATCAAGAACAAGTTTTATATCAAGCTGCTCTTTATTTTAAGTAATAGAAAATCAGTTTTTTACCATCTTTTATTCTAGCCTCGCTGGGCGCGAAATTTCTTTGTAGAAGAGCGAATTATATTCGCCAGTCATATTATGTCCCGTCGATTACCCCTAATACGGTAGGGGCGGGTTAACAAAAAATATCTGCCCATAATTGACAATCTCAAAAACCCGCCCTTTTCATCGCGGTCACTCGATCGGACATGATCTCAAATCCTTATCAAACCAGATTTGGTGTCATGTAAGGTGCGTGACTTTCCAGCATCTCGCTGTTAATTGAGGAACTAGAAAGCCACGCACCCTAACGAGTATAGATAAACCCACCCTTATAAATTCAGCAATTGTAGAATCCGCTGAAGCGGAATTTCCGCGAAATCTAAGCGGTAATTGAGTTCGTAGGCTAGCTCGGCAACCGCTTTTTCCAAAATGTAAGCATCCAGCAAAACTTGTAGTTCCGGTATAGATTTGGGCAAGAAACTTGCATCGGCGGCAGTCGCCAAATAACTCTTGACAAAAGTTAGGCTGACCCAGCGGTGCCAAACGTTCGCCCACTGCTGCATCTCCGGGAGATTTTCAGGGCGAATCATGCCACTTTCTACTTCATTGCGGAGTGCCAAAGTAACAGCGTAACTTATAGATTGCAGCATTCCTGCAACATCTCGCAGGGGCGACCTCTTCATCCGCCGCTCGCTTAAGGGTCGATCGCGTTCTCCTCCGAAATCAATAATTACGAAGTCTTTGCCTGTATAAAGAACTTGCCCGAAATGAAAGTCCCCGTGACACCGAATTCTATCGGCGGTGATTCTCAAGTTCAAAATAGACTTGAAACGTTCCATGAGCAAATCTTCGCGGTTGAGCAGCTTTTGCGCCGATTTTTGTATTTCTGGCGGCAGTTTGGACATCCGTTTTTTTAGCTCCAGCAAAGTTCTTCCTGCCAGATTTCTCATGTATTGATAGATGGAACGCTGGTAAAACGAGGTAAAGCTTTCTGGGGCAAAAGCGGGATTTTCTATGTCAGAAGCTAAAGCGAGGTGAAGTTCGGCTGTCCGCTGACCTAAAAGTTCTGCTGATGCTAAGTAAGAGCCGATGAGTTCGCGAGCTAATGCCGGAATTTCTAGGGATAAATCGGCTACTAGCGAGTTTTGCTGCCGCGGGGTTTGTCCGGTCAAAGCGTTCGGCAAATAATTTTCGGGGGCAGTAGATAAATTCTCGCTGGAATGCTTTGCTTCTACTGTCATTACTTGCTCGAAATAGTCGCGCAGCGTGTCTAATGTATAAGACCAAGCATCTACGCTGTCGGGGATTAATTTTTGTAGGATTCCGACTGTAAGGACTTGTTTTGCTGGTGTGTGATATTCCAATGCTCCGGCAATTGGAGCGTAGTGTTGGATCGAGTTGCGCTCTGTTAAAAAGCGTCCGATTTCTAATTCGGGGTTGATTCCTTCCTCGATTTTTCGCAAAATTTTCAGGACGAAGCGGTCCCCGTAACCTGCGGATGTATTGCTTTGTTCTTTTTTGAACAGGTGAGGATCGAGCTGCGATAAATCTTGTTCGGAGTTGAATGCACGGTCGGCAATTCCTAGCAGTTGACCTGCAACACCTCTGTAACTGCGAGAATTGGCGATCGCTCCCAGCAGCGCGCTCAGAAAACCTTTCTCCCCAGCAGCATCAAATAGTACCCCGATTTCCTTTTTGGTTTCTGGGAAGTGCAGGCGCGCGATCGCCCGATCGTCCACATCGCCTTTAATCTCTTCCCAACCTAAAGGCAAAACGTAAGTTTCCGGCATACCTTCAGTATAATTCAACTGCAAGAACAGAATGTAAACTTGAGATTGCTCCCCCGCACTATCTTTACATTCAACCGATACAATCTCACTTATTTCTAAAGATTGAATTGTCCGATCCGTACCGCTAAACCAGCGATTGCGCCGCAAGTATCCCGGCAAAATATTAAGCAGCATATCGCTTAACTGAGTTGTAGCGAAAGCAGTTTTCCAATTGCCTATCACCGCCAAAGTAGGCAAGTCTGTGGGAACACCGTGCAGCGAAAAATCTTCGTGTTTAACAGTAAGAGTAAACCAGTAAAACGTGTGAGGACTCAAGCTCAAAAAGTAAGGGGATTCGCCAACCGCCGGAAACTCAGTGCGGCCGAAAATCTCCACCGGAACCGCACCTTTAAAGGGCGAAAGGTCTAATTCTGCCGTCTGCACGAACCGCGACAAATTAGCGACGACGAGGATGTGTTCGTCTTGATAAGTCCGCACAAAAGCTAAAACTTTGCGGTTTTCGGGGGACAGAAACTCGCAAGTTCCGCGGCCGAATGCTTGGAAGCGCTGCCTAATTGCAATCAGGCGTTTCATCCACCACCACAGAGAACTCGGATTCGCCCGCTGCGCGTCCACGTTAACAGATTCGTAGTGATATTCAGGGTCAACAATTGGCGGTGCGTAAAGTCGCTGGGGGTTCGCGCGGCTAAAACCAGCATTGCGATCGCCACTCCACTGCATCGGAGTTCTCACCCCATTGCGATCGCCCAAATAGATATTGTCTCCCATGCCAATTTCATCGCCGTAGTAAAGCACCGGCGTACCCGGAAGAGACAGCAGCAAAGCATTCATCAACTCGATACGGCGGCGGTTATTTCCCATCAAAGGAGCCAAACGGCGGCGGATGCCCAAATTAATTCTCGCCTGAGTGTCTTGAGCGTAAACCCGATACATATAATCTCGGTCTTCATCACTCACCATTTCCAGCGTCAATTCATCATGATTCCGCAAAAATAATGCCCACTGACAATTATTGGGAATATGCGGAGTTTGCTGGAGAATGTCGCTAATTGGGAAGCTATCTTCCATATGCAAAGCCATAAATAAACGCGGCATCAGTGGAAAATGAAAGTTCATGTGACATTCATCCCCAGCCGCGTAATATTCAACTGCATCCTCCGGCCACTGATTCGCCTCAGCCAGCAGCATCCGGTTCGGGAATTTCTCATCTACGTGCTTCCGCAATTGCTTCAGGAATACGTGAGTTTCTGGCAGGTTTTCGCAATTAGTACCTTCGCGCTCGTACAGGTAAGGCACCGCATCCATCCGCAGTCCGTCTACTCCCAGTGCCAACCAGAAATCTACCACATCTAAGATGGCTTGGCGGACTGCCGGATTGTCGTAATTCAAATCTGGTTGGTGCGAATAAAAACGGTGCCAGTAATAAGCTTTTGCTACCGCATCCCAAGCCCAATTAGATGTTTCAAAATCTTGGAAAATAATCCGAGCATCTTGATATTTTTCCGGCGTGTCGCTCCACACATAAAAATCTCTTTCGTTACTGCCTTTCGGGGCCCTGCGCGCTCGCTGAAACCAAGCGTGCTGGTCGGAAGTGTGGTTAACAATTAACTCAATAATGACCCTAATTCCCCGTTGGTGGGCTGCTTCTAAAAGGTCTTTAAAGTCATCTAATGTGCCGTAAATCGGGTTGACGGTAGTATAGTGAGATGTATCGTAGCCGTCGTCTCGAAGCGGCGAGGGAAAAAATGGCAGTACCCAAATTGCTGTTACTCCCAAGTTTTGCAGGTAATCCAGTTTTTCTGTCAGTCCTCTAAAGTCGCCAATGCCGTCTGCATTGCTGTCGGCAAAAGCCCGAACTGGTACTTCGTAAATAATCGCGTCTTTGAACCACAAGGGGTCGTCATTTAACATGGAGTTTGGCATGATTGTAGCGATAATTGGTCATTGGTAATTTGTACTTAAAATTTGGTAATTGGGATTTGTTAGTTCCCATCCAAACTGATAAATCATAACTTATAATTGGGTCGCTATTCCTCATGCCAGCGGCAGACTTTTAATCGTAATTTATTAACGCAAAACTTATAATTTCTTAACTATAAAATCTCAACAATCTGTTTTGCTATTTCGGATACAGTTCACAATCCGGGTACTGTGCTAGCTACCGATGCGCGGTGCCCACCCTACATACTCTCGCTCTCTCCCCTTCTTCCCCTCTCCCGGTTCCGTCAAAGGTGCGGTATTTACTACCTGCCGGACGGTTCCCACGACATTACAGTACCTTGACGTTGATTACTAATTTTCGTTACATTAGTTTACATAAAGCAACAAAAGTTAAGGAAAAAGCAAATATGGCTATTGTAATCTCTCTTTTAATCGTCGGTTGGGTCGCAGCAGCATTAATTGGCACTCAAGCATATTTCCTGGGCGAACAGTCAAAGCCCATCCACGAGCGGAATTGGAACGATGAATCTTTTGAACAACTGGCAAAATCAGTGACGGGAACAGAAATTGATTACCGCGTTCGCGTTCCTGCCTACAGCATGGATGCCTATGGCAGCCGCACGATGAGCAATTCGTAATATTAAGTAGCAGGCTTGACTATTTTCAAGAACAGGCAAGATGCCTGTTGCACAAGCAGATTTATTTTTTGTGCAACAGGCATCTTGCCTGTTCTTAATTTTTGAATTACAGGCAGGATGCCTGTTCCACAAGAAAATTGATGGTTTGTGGAACAGGCATCTTGCCTGTTCCTA
>NZ_JAUBTU010000009.1:0-82415 GCF_036705085.1 Microcoleus sp. B6-A1 | reverse complement strand
ATTTTCAATAACAGGCAGGATGCCTGTTCCACAAGAGAATTGATGGTTTGTGGAACAGGCATCTTGCCTGTTCCTAATTTTCAATAACAGGCAGGATGCCTGTTCCACAAGAAAATTGATGGTTTGTGGAACAGGCATCTTGCCTGTTCCTAATTTTCAATAACAGGCAGGATGCCTGTTCCACAAGAGAATTGATGGTTTGTGGAACAGGCATCTTGCCTGTTCCTAACTATTCGGTAACTACAAACTGTTACCTGTCAGCGCTGGGCGAGAATCTTTTTTGCGAAATTGCAAAGTGTTATTTTCGCAGTCGATCGCAATTGTATCACCCTCCACAAACGCATTTTCCAGAATCTTGTTAGCCAGCGGGTTTTCCAGCTCCCGCTGGATAGCGCGTTTCAAGGGACGAGCGCCGTAAACCGGGTCGTAACCAACATCTGTGATATGGTTTTTCGCCGCATCCGACAGTTCCAAAGTAATTTTTTGCTCGGCCAACAAACGCTCGATCCGCTTCACTTGAATGCTGACAATTTGCCGCAATTCGACCTTGCTCAAAGTGTGGAACAAAATTATCTCGTCCACCCGATTGAGAAATTCGGGCCGGAAGTGCGATCGCAGCGCTGTCATCACCCGTTTTAACATCTGTTCGTACTCTTGGTCTGTCTCCCGGTCTTGAGTCAATAAATTTTCATTTTCGCTCTTGTTTTCAGTCTTGTTTTCACTCTTACTTACACTATCAACCTCAACTCGCTGGGCCGACACCTCAACAGTACCATCGGCAGCCACTTTATAATCTGTCTTTTGACTTGACAAATCTTTCGTTTCCTGCTTCCGGCTAGCAGGTTTTTTGACGGTTTTTTCCTTCTTAGTAAACACGTCTAAAATGTGGTCGCTGCCGATATTGCTAGTCATCACAATTACGGTATTTCTAAAGTCAACCACTCGACCTTGAGAATCGGTAATTCTGCCGTCATCCAACACTTGCAGCAAAATGTTAAATACGTCCGGGTGCGCTTTTTCCACTTCGTCAAACAGCACTACCGAATAAGGATGTCTCCGCACTGCTTCCGAAAGTTGTCCCCCTTCATCGTAACCGACATATCCGGGAGGAGCTCCTACCAACCGAGAAACGCTGTGCTTCTCCATGTATTCCGACATATCGATGCGGACGATCGCATCATCGCTGTCAAACAAAAACTCCGCCAACGCCCGCGCTAACTCAGTTTTTCCCACGCCTGTGGGGCCCATAAACAAGAAAGAGCCGATCGGCCTCCCCGGATCTTTCATCCCCGCCCTAGCGCGCCGAATTGCCGCCGCCACGGCTGTTACAGCTTCCTCTTGACCGATAACTTTTTGGTGCAAGTGTTTTTCCAATTGCAGCAATTTTTGGCGTTCTGATTCTAACAACCGATTAACCGGAATGCCCGTCCATTTAGCGACAATTTCCGCAATATCGCCCTCAGTAACTTTTTCCCGCAGCAGGGAAGAACCTTGAGCTTGCTGTTTCAAAAGTTCCGCTTCTTTGGCTTCGCGATCGCGCACCGCAGTTTCCAACTTGCCATACTTTAACTGTGCGGCTTTATTCAAATCGTAAGCCCTTTCTGCTTGTTCGATTTGGACTCGCAGTTGGTCTTCTTCTGCTTTCAATTTATTGATTGCATCCAACAACTGCTTTTCGCCCAACCACTGAGAGGACAATTTTTCCTGCTTAACTTTTAAAATGTCAATCTCAGAGGTGATGCGTTCGACGCGGAAGCCGAGCCCAGGGGCTAGAGCACCTTTGCCTTCGCCCTCGATCGACAATTTTTCCATTTCCAACTGCATCACCCGGCGGTCAATGCCTTCCAATTCCACAGGTTTAGAAGTAATCTCCATTTTCAAGTGGGCGGCTGCTTCATCTACAAGGTCGATCGCCTTGTCCGGCAAAAAGCGATCGGAAATATAGCGAAAAGACAGAGTTGCAGCAGCTACCAGGGCCGAATCAGTAATTTTTACCCCGTGGTGGCGTTCGTAACGGTCTTTCAATCCGCGCAAAATCGAAACAGTATCTTCAACGCTGGGTTCGCCGACAAATACTTGTTGAAAGCGGCGTTCCAGTGCAGGATCTTTTTCAATATTCTTGCGGAATTCGTCAAGAGTTGTAGCGCCGATGCAGCGCAATTCGCCTCTCGCCAACATGGGTTTTAACAAATTTCCCGCATCCATTCCCGAACCGGAACTGCCACCGCCACCGGTGCCGACAACCGTGTGCAATTCGTCAATAAATAGGACAATTTGCCCGTCGGAATCGATAACTTCCCGCAGAACAGATCGCAATCGTTCTTCAAATTCGCCCCGGAATTTTGCCCCAGCAATTAAACTGCCCATGTCGAGGCTAAATAGCTGGCGATTTTTCAAAGATTCGGGTACGTCGCCGTTGACAATTCGTTGGGCTAAACCTTCGGCGATCGCAGTTTTTCCGACTCCGGGATCGCCAATTAACACCGGATTGTTTTTTTGGCGGCGGGAAAGAACTTGTACCACGCGGCGGATTTCCTCGTCGCGGCCGATTACTGGGTCGAGTTTGCCGGCTTTGGCGGCTTCTGTCAAATCGCGGCCGTACTTGCTGAGGGCGTCGGAGTTAGCTTCGCCATCTTGATCTTGGGCTTTAGCGTTGCTGCGGCTGCCTTTTCCCGTTTCGGAATTTTTTTCTTGGGCTTTAGCAGTGGCGCGGAAAGATTTGATGGCTTCTTCGAGTTTTGGTCGATCGAGTGTACCGGCTGGGGGTTTGCGATCGTAACCGGGGCGACCCGGCGGGCCGTCGCCTTTTGTCAGCAACCTGCGGCCGACTCGTTCGTCTTCTACTAAGCCAATTAATAAATGTTCAACGGCGATAAAATTATCTTGCCAAGTCGCCCTGGTGGCCTCGGCAACATCTAACATAACTTCTAAGCCGCGACCGAGGTATAGTTGGTCAGCGTTGGCAACTCTGGGCTGTCGTTTGGCAAAAGCATCTAACTGCTGGGCCAAGCGGGGGGCATCGACTCCAGCTTTGCTGAGAATGCTGTTTGCCTGCCCTTGCTGTTCGAGAAGGGCGATGGCTAAATGTTCAACCTCTAGCTGCTGATTGGCAAAGCGGCGGGCGACATCCTGGGATTTGACAATGGCTTCCCAGGCTTGATCTGTAAATTTGCTAGGGTCTGTTGGCTGCACGTTGGTTCCTCGCAATCAAGGGGATTCCTGTTGTTATCCGTTAATACATCGTCTCACAACCATCATAATCTTTAAACAGGATTATGAATTTATGAGTGCGGTTAACTAGGGCGGAAGTTGTGGCCTAATTGACCTGTTGCAAAAGCTTACAGTTCACAATCCTCCCGAAATTTGGTGCGGTCAGACCTACTGTGGCGATTCCCTTCGGGATAGCTTCCCTCGCCCGTACTTATAAAAATATTGCCAGAAACAAGATTTTTTATCTGCTGAGACTTATGCTATTTCCCACTTACCAATTTCTAGTTTTTTTCCTAATTATTTTTAGCCTGATCGTCTCTGTGAAACCCCAAGTCGATTTGTATAAAATTGTCTTGTTAGTTTCCAGTTTATTATTTTATTCCTTTTGGAGTTTTGACTTTCTCTTGCTCCTCGTTTTCTCTACATTTTCTAATTATATCATTCTCCGGGTTCTCTGCAACAGTAAGTATAAAAAACTTGCTTTAATCTCCGGCTTAGTTTTCAACATTGGCTATCTCGGCATCTTTAAATATTGCAACTTCTTTGTAACTTCCTTATTTGAGGTACTGAACCAGCTACAAATTCCAGCCAACTTTCCAGTTTTGCAAATAATCGCCCCCGTCGGCGTGTCGTTCTACACTTTTAGAATGATTTCTCATTTAATCGACTGCTACCAGCAAAAAATCCCTTGTCCGAATTTTGTAGACTATGCCGCCTACATTACCTATTTTCCGCAAATTGCCTCCGGGCCAATCTCGCGAGCTCGCGAATTTTACTGCCAGCTAAATTCACCGAAAAAATACGACTATCAAATTGAAGAAGTTATAGTTTTGATTTTGTCGGGACTCTTCAAAAAATATACTTTAGCCAGCTTTTTGTTTAACTTCACTGACTTGCCCTTCAAAGTTCCCCAGCAGTACAGCAGCATCGATTTAATCCTCGCGGCAATTTCCTATTCCTGTTTAATTTACGTAGATTTCAGCGGCTACTCGGATTTAGCCAACGGCATCTCCTGTTTGCTCGGTTTCCAACCCATTGCCAACTTTAATATGCCATACCGATCGCTCAGCCTGCAAGAATTTTGGAAAAGGTGGCACATCAGTCTTTCCGAGTGGCTGAGGGATTACGTTTACTTTCCCTTTGGCGGCAACAAATACGGCAAGTTGAGGAAGTACGTAAATTTACTGATGACAATGGCGATCGGTGGATTGTGGCACGGCGCAGGTTTAAACTTTATTTTCTGGGGAGCAATTCACGGTTTAGGATTAATTGTCAACCATTTATGTAAAGATATCCCCCAAGCTATCCACTTTAAATTAGACTATGCCTTTCCCCGATTTTCTAAATTTTGCAGTTGGCTGTTAACATTTAGTTTTGTTACTTGTAGTTGGGTATTTTTCGGCACTCCCAACTGGGAAACTGCGGTGAGTTTTTTTGAAGGAATTGTCAATCCTGCTGTAGCCACTTTTCAATTTAACTTTTGGCAATTGTATTTAGTAATTGCAGTCATTGGCGCGATCAACTTGTGGGGCGATCGCATCTCCCAACTATTGCAAACAGTATTGTCATTAAAAAACATTTTCTTTCGGGTTGTCTTAGTTTCGCTGCTCGTCTATACTATCTTGATGTTGGGGCCTAGTACCGTTCCGCCTTTTATTTACTTTAATTTCTAATAAATATGAAAGACCGGGAAATTTTGCTGATTGTTACTTCTGTCATTCTCACGTTAATATTTTCAAACTTATCATTATTTCTAAAAAGCTTTGCTTCAACTCCTTTCGCCAGTCCAGAAATCAAAGAAGCAGCGCGCCTGATCGAAATAGATGGTTTCAGAAAATCAGAACAAGATTTTTGGAGCAAAATTAAAGATATTAACTTCGATAGCCTCCCCCAAGAACCAGAAATTCCTCCAGTCAAAACCGAAACAAAAGCGGCCGTTGAACCCCCAAAGCCTGCTAATGCTAAAAAACCCACCCCTGCTAAAAAACCAACCCCAGCTAAACCCAAACTAACCCGACCTTATCGCAGATTTTTATTTATTGGAGATTCCGTAATGTTCGACTTAGGAATTCAACTCCAGTACACTCTTAAGAAAAAATACAATATCGCCGATACGAAAATTGACTACAAGGTATCGACCGGCTTAAATCGGATAGATTATTATGACTGGTATGCCAGAACTCGCCAAATTATTAATAATTACCAGCCGGATGTAGTGATAGTTTTGTTTGGAACCAATGACCGTCAAAATATCATTGATTCTCAAGGAAAAGGCCGGGCTGTTATGACGAAAGAATGGCAAAAAGCTTATCAAGAAAGAGTTGAAAGATATGCCAAGTTACTTGATTCGTCATCCGTGAGAAAAGTGTATTGGGTCGGTCAATCGCTACCTAACAAGTCTTCGTATCTCAAAGCTTTTCCCATTATGAACGATATTTATAAAAGTGCCAGCAAATCTTCATCCAAAATCGAATTTATTTCTACTTGGGACACTTTTGCACAAGCAGGAAGATTTGTGCCAGTAGTTGCTAATAAATCGGGGAAGCGAGGCTATGTAAAAAATAATGACGGGTTGCACTTTACCTCCCACGGAGCTCTGATTATCAGCGACTTAATCGTTGACGAAATGGTCAGGGACAAAATCTTAAAACTTCCGACAAAGAAATGACTATAGTAGGTTGGGTTTTCTGACCAAACCTAAAATTGTGACTTTTGATCGATTAGTGCAAAATTATATATTGAGTTCGGGACGCAAATTAGCATTGCTCAACCCGGTTTATCAGAAAAATCTGGGCTTTATTTAGGAAAAATTTACTCGTGAAACCGGGTTTATAACTCCCTAGGCCTCCCGGACTAATATTGACAAAAAGCAGCAGTAAATGTAATGCTGAATTCAGCATCAAACAACGCCGTCCATATCTAGTAATTGTCCGGGCGACAAATTATGACGAGCAATCTGTGGAAACTCGATCGCCCTAGCATCCCTGAGTCAAAGGGGTGCAGCGGCATAGCGGTAGTCTTCACTCTCACTAAATATACTCAACCTTGGCAAAGAATAAACCTAATTGAAAAAATCCTGCAACAGTGCGGCATCGAGCCTTTTGCTGAAGTTGTGGGCGTACCGAAAAGCAGAATATTTAGAGAAAATATACCGGAATCCGTCAGAAAACCCCATCCGAATTTACTGTTTCGCGCTTTGGCAATTCAGGCATTGGGGAAGGTGCGAGAGGGGCACAGATCAAGTGAGAGAACGCCTAGCTCAAGTGATTTTAGCAAAAATCTGCTGGCGGCGCTAGAACAGGAAGCGCTAGGGGGATCGACTCCTTTAATTCGGTGGTCTGCGGCTGTTAGTATTAAGTCAATTTGGTTGGATGAAGCAGGGCAACGACAAGGCAAGGAAGGTGCTGTCAATGTCACAATCAATGCGGGGGAAATTGAGCGGCGGGTTGTAGAAGAGCAAATTAAAGTGTTAACAAGCAACAAATTTGCTTTGGAGGACAGCAGCAGAAATGACAGCCACAAGGAATATGAGAATTGTCTCGATTTTTGGGTGTACGGGCCTAGCTGGCTGCTGCCGAGTCTGTCAATGGATTGCGACGAATATCTGTTTTGGATCGATCGAGTATTTGCGGCGATCGCACTTAGGGGCCCGTACAAATTGAGTGCCGAAAACGATGCAGCGGTAACAAACTTTTTGGAAGTTGCAGAAAATAATTTTAATGACTTGGAATTCTCCAAAATACTTGCCAAAATTTTTGAGTTCCTGCACCACCCGGAAGCGAGAGTTAAAAATCTAGCTACAATTATTTTAGAACCTTACAAAGACCAGCTAGACCGAAAATCGGCGCAGATTATGACAGCGCTTGTATATAAATTTAATGTAAAATATCAGCCCTTAGAATCTCTGACTCTTCCTGAAATTGAGGAGTACAAAGCGTCACTGTATTTCGGTAAAATGGAAATTGACGACTTGTATGGTGAGGCTTTGTCGCTGTGCGGCGATCGGGATGTCGAACTCGCAAGTTTATTGTCAGCTAAACAAAGGGAATCCCAAAATACTCTAGAGGAGCATATCAACAATCTCAGCAAGTTAGTTAAGTCAATCATAAATTGCCAGAGCTTGTTAGATGCTAATAGAGAACTTTTGTATTTGACTGTAGATCGGCTGGAAAAATGGGATTACACTCTAGACAATAAACTGGCGGCGCACCGTAAAAAAATCCAAAACCTGAGCTTGGATAAAAGGACACCCGAGCAGTGCATAAACCTCGACAATGAACTCAATTATATCAGAGATGCTTTGCAGTATACTGTGTATGAAATCACCTCAAATATTAATAGCCAAATTAGAGAGTTAGAACTTTCTGCGTCCAAAAATAGCAAGACTGCAACAGATATGTTTAAGTGGACGTGGCTATTATTCAGGGTGGGGTTTTCAGTAGGGCTGTTTTTGTATTTATCGGATTTAGTGATTAATTGGATATTCGGGGTCAGCTACACAAGCGAATTTCTAGTTTATTGGACTATTTTATTTAGTGTAATAGTAGTATTTTTGTTAGTATTATCTGTATTTTTTTCGGGGATCGCTGCTTTAGACAAGCGCCGAGAATCTAAATTAATTCCTAAATTTGATAGCTTAAGCCAAATAGGCAGCAGTTTTTCTATATTGTGGCAAAAAATTTATTTGCAACAGTTTGTCCCGTCGGTGCGATCGAATCAGTAGGGTGCGTCAGAACCAGAATTTCAACTTAACTCAAAAAGTTTGTTTCTGACGCACCCTATTAGGACTAGGAGGAGGAACTCTAAGATGCGGTTGTTGCTGCTACTTTCTGGGTGTTGCTACCTTGATTTGCCAGTTGAATTAATTCAACTTTATATCCATCTGGATCTTGCACAAAAGCGATGACTGTTGAACCGTGCTTCATCGGGCCGGGTTCGCGACTAACTTTACCACCGCGAGCTTTAATTTCTTCGCAAGTACCGTAAATGTCGTCAACGCCGATCGCAATATGACCGTAAGCATCCCCCAAATTGTACTCTGTGACGCCCCAGTTGTATGTTAACTCCAAAACTGTAGTGTCTGATTCGTCGCCGTAGCCAACAAAAGCCAGAGTAAATTTACCCTCTGGATACTCTTTTTGCCGCAGTAATTTCATCCCCAGAACCTCGGTGTAAAATTTGAGGGATTCTTCCAGGTTGCCGACTCGGAGCATCGTGTGTAGTAGTTGCATTTAGCTCACTCCAAATTTCTTAAGCTTTCATCTATTTTAGCCATATCTTGCTGGAAAAAACCGCCTCGGCAAAGTTTACCTGGTTTTAGCTGGCTTTTTCCTGAACAAAAACCACCATAATTCTAAACCAATTAAGGTCAATCCGCCTGCTGTTACGCCTATTTTTAAACTTAACGGCTGTTCGATATGCCGAAATTTAGCGGTTGAATTAGCAGGAGGGATTGATATTTGATTCGCTCGAACTCCCGATGCAATTCCGAGCATAATTACTAAACTTCCGAGGCTTCCTAAGATTTGACGTTGGTTCAACATTTTTAATTAAAATTTATCCTAGTTTATGCAAGAGATTTTGGTTAATAAATCGAGGGATTGTGCGCCTTTGCTACCAGGAATTTTAGGGAAACTCCTAATTTAGCCACTAGATTTGGCGTGAAAATTCCGCAACCGCAAAGCATTAGTAAGTACAGAGACTGAACTAAAAGCCATTGCTGCACCGGCAATAATTGGATTTAGCAGCCAGCCAAAAATGGGGTACAAAATACCAGCGGCAATCGGTATGCCAGCGATGTTATAAATAAACGCAAAAAACAGATTTTCGCGAATATTTCGCATGGTGGCGCGGGAAAGTTTAATTGCTGTAACTATGCCTTGCAAATCTCCTGAAATTAAGGTAATGTCGCTGGCTGCGATCGCCACATCGGTGCCGGTGCCGATCGCAATTCCCACGTCTGAAGCTGCCAAAGCCGGTGCATCGTTAATCCCATCTCCCACCATCGCGACAATTTTTCCGCCCCGTTGCAGGGCTTGGATTTGAGCTGCTTTTTGGTGGGGTCTAACTTCGGCAAAAATGCGCGTAATGCCCACGGATTGGGCGATCGACTCCGCAGTCGCGCGGTTGTCCCCCGTCAGCATCGCCACCTCCAAACCGAGTTTTTGAAGTGCTTTCACCGCCTGCGCTGACGATGGTTTGAGGGCATCAGCAATGCCCAGAATTGCCTCTATTTTGCCTTCGGAGGCCATCCAAACAACCGTTTTGCTCGCAGCTTCCAAAGCTCTGGCGCGCAGTTCCAGATATTCAGTATCGCAGCCTAGTTCCTGCATCCACCTCAGCGTTCCCAGGGCGATCGACTTTCCGCCTACAACCCCGCGCACGCCACTCCCGGCGATCGCCTCAAAATCCTTAACATCCGTCAACTTCACCTCTTGAGATTGAGCGTATCTAACAACAGCTTCCCCCAAAGGATGCTCCGAATTTCGCTCTACAGACGCCGCCAATTGCAGCAACTTTAACTCATTGCTATTCTCCGTTCCTTTAATTGTCACAAAATCAGTTACAGTCGGCTTACCTTCGGTGAGAGTTCCAGTTTTATCTAATACGATAATTTGGATTTTATGAGCCAATTCTAAACTCTCGGCTCCTTTAATTAAAATCCCATTTTCTGCACCTTTCCCAGTTCCCACCATCACAGCAGTCGGAGTAGCTAAACCCAAAGCGCAGGGACAGGCAATAATCAGGACTTCCACCATTGTCACTGTGGCTAGAGTGAAGTTTCCCGTTGCGTTAAACCAGATAAGAAAAGTAGCTAAAGCGACGGCAATTACTACAGGAACAAACCAACCAGTCACTTGGTCGGCTAACTTTTGAATCGGTGCTTTTGAACCCTGTGCGTCCTGCACCATCTTGACAATTTGAGCTAAAAATGTATCTTTGCCAACTCTGGTCGCCCGAAACTTGAAACTGCCAGTTTTGTTAATTGTGGCTCCGATAACTTCGTCGCCAAGCTGCTTTTTGACGGGCAAACTTTCTCCCGTAACCATTGCTTCGTCTACCGTCGAAGCACCCTCAATAACATCTCCGTCTACAGGGATTTGCTCTCCCGGCCGCACCTGCACGACATCGCCAATTTCCACTTGGGCGATCGGCACTTCCAACTCTTCCCCGTTGCGAATTATCCGAGCAGTTTTTGCTTGCAAACCCATGAGTTTGCGAATTGCCTCCGAAGTCTCTCCCTTGGCCCGATTTTCTAGGGTTTTCCCCAACAAAATTAAGGCGACAACGCTGGCAGAAACTTCGTAGTAAACGCCATGATTTAAACCTTTGGCTGTGAACAAACCTGGGAAAAATGTCACAAATACAGAATAAAAGTAAGCAGCACTTGTACCCAAAGCAATCAGGGTATCCATTGTCGCCACCCGCCGTTTTAGGGATTTCCAAGCTCCCACATAAAACGATTTGCCGCACCAAAATTGTACGGGTGATGTCAGGATTAATTGCAGCCAATAATTGTGCAGCCACGCGGGAATAAATGGCAGGTGCAAGCCGGTCATCGTCGGAATAGCGCCCACAACCAGCAGGATGCTGATGATACCTGCTGTCCAGAGTTTCCGCTGCAAGTTTTGAGATTCCGATTTGCGATCGGCTTGTTCGGAATCATCCTCTGGCGTCGCCATTTCTTGAAGCGGCAAAGCTTGGTATCCCGCATCATCAACCGCCGATTGAATTGTTTCTAAGTTTGTTTGCTGGGAGTCGTATTGGATGGTTGCTTGTTCCATCCCAAAATTGACATGACACTCAATTACGCCGGGAACAGATTGAATTGCTTGTTCGATAGATGAAGCACAAGAAGCACAACTCATGCCCCGCAATTTAAGTGTGAGATTGTCCATAGATGCCATCCTCAATGAGACATTTACCCTTTGTCTTTAAATAGTTGGATAGCCCGCCGATGCGATCGCTTCCCTAACTTCACTTTCCGACTTAGCGGTTTGAATCGTGACCAATTTTGTCTTGAGATCGGCCTCAACCTTTGAGGCTGAGTCAATGGCTTGGACTGCTTTTGTGATTGTAGTCGCACAAGCAGAACAAGCCATTTTAGGAACTTTTAGCTGTAAAGTCATAATTTGAACCTCAGCAGAAACTACTCTGCTCAATCAATGAATTAACTCTATTATAAAGTCTCCAGTCCACAGGAGAGTCAAGGGGAATTGCAAAATAAATCAGGAATTATGAAAAAAGTGGTTTGACACGCTACCCATAGGGGTAAGGCGCGCACTGTGCACCCTACATAATTAGGTTGTGAGTTCTGTAAATCTTAACTTTGAGTGCGATCGACGGCACAGAAATAATTCTTTACAAGTTTGCCACAAAAATTTCATCCTAATTTCATTTATATATGAAAAACTGAAAATAAATGGCAGTTTTAAGGATATAAGCTCTATGAAACCAATTTCGTTGAAAACAGGCTTTGCAGCGCTGATGTTGACCGCCACAGCCGCTTTTACCAGTGGAGTGCTTGCAGCTTGTTCAAAAGCCCCTTCCAGTGAAACTCCCGCCCCAAATGTTACGGCTGCAACCGAAGCAAACAACAAGCAAGACGTGGCACAAGGCGGTGGCATGGGTGGCATGAATCATGGCATGAATCACGATATGTCAATGGATTTAGGCCCTGCTGATGCCGATTACGATTTGCGGTTTATTGATGGCATGACAGTACACCATCAAGGTGCTGTAAAAATGGCTCAAGATGTGCTTAAACAATCCAAACGCCCGGAAATGAAAAAACTTGCCACTGATATAATTGCTGCTCAAAACCGCGAAATCAATCAAATGAAAGAGTGGCGAAAAACTTGGTATCCCAAAGCCAGCAGTACCCCGATGGCTTATCACGCCCCAATGGGTCACATGATGGCCATGACTCCCGAACAAATGCAAAGCATGATGATGAGCATGGATTTAGGGGCCGCTGACGACCAATTTGACTTGCGATTTATCAATGCGATGATTCCTCACCACGAAGGAGCTTTAGTGATGGCCCAAGATGCTTTGAAGAAGTCAAAACGCCCGGAAATGAAGAAATTGTCTCAAGAAATTCTGACTTCGCAAAAGCAAGAAATTGAGCAAATGAAACAGTGGCGGCAAGCTTGGTACAAAAAGTAATTTAGCTCACCTCAACAAAACGTGACCCTAATCCCAAAAATGAGTGACATTAATCACACTCGCTCAAGAGTTCCGAAAATACTTGCTTCACAAAAGCAAGAAATTGAGCAAAGGAAAAAGTGGCGACAGCCTTGGTAGACAAAGTAATGTAGCTCGACTGTGGCTGTCAGCATTTGTCTGACTCCACCTCAGTTCCCTGAGAGTGCCTACACATACTATAGATAACTGAGCCGCCCTACCTCTAAAGTAGTAGAAAGTTACGTAAAAATACTGAAGACAATTGCTTGGCCCTACGTCTAAAGTAGTAGGTAGCTCAGCAAAAAGCTATATAGAGGGGGTAGGGTCATGATCTTGAACAGCTTGGAATTAACCACAACTGATAAATCAAATGCAGCCGTAGATGAGGTAGTGAGCGCATTGACAAACGAAATTGCAGCGCGAGCAGAGATAAAAAAACCGGAAAAAAATCTACAGCAAAATCGCTTGTCATTAGGCGAAACTTATCTTCGTATTTTAGAAGCTGGTGGGCATCTGGGCTGCTGACGCGAAATTTCATCCTAATTTCATTTGCTCGTGAAATACTAGGTTTAGTAGAGCATTTCTAGCTCTCGGTCATTGCTTAGCGGTCGCTTCTTGGAAAATGCTAATAAGTAACTTTACTTAATGGGTATCACTTACTTACCTTGGCAAAATACCAACTGCTAAACCTGTGGCACTAAACCTGATTTCAAGGACAATGCCAACGATGATATTCCACAAATATGCTCAATATCGGGCAATTATTAGCAGATTTTCTGGAACGTTGTTCAGCCTAATTTTGCTAAGTTCTCCGGCCGCTGTTTTTGCCCACGCTGGCCACGGAAATGAATTTCACCAAAGCAGCGAAACACCTCAAACTCCTGCTGCTATTTCTGTGGATGCCGAAACAGCAAAACGGTTAGGAATTAAAATCTCCCCTGCCGCCCGCCAGAGACTAGATATCGGCATCAAAACCACAGGACAAATTGAAACTTTGCCCAACCAAAAAGTAGAAGTAACGGCTCCTGTTGCTGGCAAAGTAGTAGAGTTACTGGTTAAGCCTGGGGACAAAGTATCAAAAGGTCAACCCGTTGCGGTTTTATCGAGTTCAGAATTAGGACAGTTGCGGGTTGAATCTCTCTCGAAACGTGCCGAAGCTGAGGCAGATTTGCAGCAAGCGGAAGGCGATCTCAAATTAGCACGAGAAAATTACGATCGCCAAAGTCAAATATCCGCAGCAGAAATCGCCCAAGCCCAAACCCAGTTGACAGCGGTAACTAAGCAGTACCAGCAAGAACAAGAATTAGTAAATAATCGTTCCGTGGTGCAAGCAGCTCAAGAAAACTATCAACGTCAAGTTGAAATAGCGCAAGCCGAAATAGCGCGGGCAGAAACAGAATTAACTATTGCTAAAGAACAGTTCGATCGCGACAAAGAATTAGCGGCATCTGGGGCGATCGCGCGGCGCACAATGCTGGAATCGCAAGCCCACTTTGCCGAAGCAAAAGCCGCTGTTGCTAAGGCAAAAAGCCGTCCTGAAGTTATCAAAGCCGAAACCGAAATTAAACAAGCCGAAGTAGACCTCCCAATGCGGGAATTGCGGGAATCTCAAGGCAGAGTCGCAGAAGCAAAAGCTCAACTTACCAGAGCTCAGAGCCGCCGGGAAGTCCTAGAAGCCGAGAACCAAGTCAAACGCGGCAAAACTGCCGTCGAAGTTGCTCAATCGCGCATTCGCTTGGCTGACGCAGCCTATCAAGCGCGACTGCAACAATTAGGAACTGTTGCCAACGATCGAGGACTCGTTACCGTAGTTGCTCCGATTTCGGGCACGGTAGCCGATCGCTTCATCACCCCAGGAGAGTCAGTAAACGCTGAAAAACCGTTGATGAGTCTCTTAAATGACAGCCGCGTTTTTGCCACAGCCAATATTTACGAAAAAGACCTGAATCAAGTAAAAAAGGGTCAGGAAGTCAGGGTAAAAGTCGCTAATTTACCCGATCGCACTTTCAAGGGAAAAATCGCCTTAATTGGGTCATCCGTGGAAGGAGAAACGCGGGTGGTGCCGGTGAAAGCAGAACTAGATAATATTAACGGCGAATTAAAGCCCGGACTATTTGCGGAGTTGGAGATTTTAACCGACAAAACTGCAACAAATATTTTAGCAATTCCGAGTGCGGCGGTAGTGGATGTTAGCGGTAAAAAAACCGTTTACGTCCAAAATGGCGATGCTTATCAAGCTGTTGAAATTGAACTCGGTCAAACCGCCGGAGATTTAGTTGAAGTTAAGAGGGGTTTATTCGAGGGAGATTTGATAGTAACGCAGCGAGCACCTCAACTTTACGCTCAATCTTTGCGGGGCGGCGGCAATAAACACTCAGAATACGAGGAAAAGAAAGAGACATCTCCAAAGGTACCAGAGGTTAATTTTAATAATTTACCCGTGTCTTTATGGTGGGCGGGAATAGGGGGAGGAGTTGCGATCGCATCTCTGACTTTCACAGCCGGCGTGTTGTGGGGAAATCGGCGCAAATTGCCAGCAATAGCAGCGGATTCTGGAAACAATGCCGGAAACAATAGTTTTTCCGCCTCTGCATCGGCGTTGGACAATGAATTGCTGTTACACAATAACAACCATCACGTTAAAACTCAAGAGGCAGAAGTCAAGAGTTTGAAGTAACAGCACGACACGGAAGTCACGGATATACGGATAGTTGTTTTTATCAATGCCCAATTCCCAATTCCCAATTCCCAATTCCCAAATTATTAAATGTTCAGCACAATTCTTAGATGGGTAATTAACCGCCGCTGGCTAGTCGTTATCGCCACCATTATTGTTAGTTTTTGGACATTATATATCATCCCCCAAATGTCCCTTGATGTCTTCCCTTCTTTTGCACCCCCGCAAGTCGAAATTCAGACGGAAGCACCGGGGCTCGCGCCGGAAGAAATCGAGTCTTTAGTAACACTACCGATCGAAAGTGCAATTAATGGAACTCCTGGGGTGACAGCAGTGCGATCGTCTTCGGCTGTGGGCCTTTCTGCGGTTAAGGTAATCTTTGATTGGGGCACTGAAATTTATCAAGCGCGCCAGTTGATAACAGAACGGTTACAGCAAGCGCAAAGCAAACTGCCCGCCGGAGTAGAAACACCGCAAATTTCTCCTACAACTTCTCCTGTCGGCCTTGTTATTACCTATGCTTTTACCTCAGAAACTACTCCTTTGATGGAAGTGCGCCGTCTGGTTGATTGGCAAGTCACAAATCGGCTTTTAGCAGTGACTGGGGTTGCTCAAGTGGTGGCTTACGGAGGCGAAGAAAGGCAGTATCAAGTATTAGTAGAACCTGCAAAATTGAAAGCTTTTAATGTGTCGTTGCAGCAAGTGGCAGAAGCGGCGGCGGCTGCGAATGTTAACGCGCCGGGGGGGTATTTAATTACACCGGATAAAGAAACTTTAATCCGGGGGGTGGGGCGGATTGAGTCTGTGGAAGATTTGAAGCAATCTGCGATCGCCTCTCGTCAGGGAACAGCCGTCAGAATTGCTGATGTAGCTGATGTCAAGATTGGTGCTGCAATCAAGCGGGGCGATGGCAGTTTTAACGGCAAAAAAGCTGTGATTGTGATGGTAAACAGACAGCCAGTTGCTGATACTCCGACGGTAACGAAAGCGGTTGAGGCAGCAATGGCTGAGGTGCAGCAAGCTCTGCCCAAAGATATCAAAGTTACTGTGACTTTTCGACAGGAAGAATATATTAATTCCTCGGTGGAGAATGTGCGATCGGCTTTAGTTGAAGGCAGTATTATCGTCACCCTTATTCTCATCCCGTTTTTGATGAATTGGCGCACTCTGGCGGTTGTTTTGCTAGATTTCTTTCTGACTTGGCTGTTGGCGCTGCTGGCGATGTATTGGCTGGGGCTGGGGCTGAATACGATGACTTTGGGGGGTTTGTCGGTGGCGATCGGCACTGCGATCGACGATGCGATCGTCTATGCCGAAAATACCTACCGCAATTTGAGAGAAAATGCGTCTTCTCTTCATCCTCGCCCGGTGATGGATGTGATTTTTGATGGCAGTCAAGAGGTGCGCGATTCGTTAATTGGAGCGACAGTAATTGGGATTGTGGTGTTTTCTCCAATTTTTACTTTGCCCGGTGTAGAAGGTCGGATTTTTACGCCGATGGGGATTACTTATCTGGTAGTTGTTGTGATTTCTAGTCTGGAGTCGCTGTTAATATCTCCGGCCCTTTGTGCTATATTGTTGCCTACCAAACGCATGAGTTCCGAGGAACCTTGGCTGCCGAGGTTTTGCAAGCGCGTCTATCATTTTTTTATACAATTGTCAATGCGATTTTCGGGGATTATTTTAGTTTTAGCTGCTGCTAGCATGGTGGCTGCATTAATTATTTTGCCTTCCTTTGGACGGGTGTTTTTGCCGGAGTTTCAGGAGCAAACTTTGGTGAATACTATTATGCTTTATCCGGGGGTGTCTTTGGAGACAACAGATAGCGCGGCTTTTGCTATTGAAGATGCTCTTAAGGATGATAGCAGGTTTCAATATGTGCAAGTGCGATCGGGCAGAGCTCCGGGTGATGCTGATGCTGCGGGTGTCAATTTAGCTCACATTGATATCGGTTTGAGCGAGGAGGGCATGAAAAACAGGCCGAAAACTTTGGAAGCACTGCGGCAGGAGTTTGGTAAATTGCCGGGAGTTGCACCCAATATCGGCGGTTTTATTTCTCACCGGATGGACGAGGTTTTATCTGGTGTCAGAAGTCAGATTGCTGTCAAAATCTTTGGCCCGGATTTGGATCAACTTCGCAGCATCGGTGCCCAAGTTGAAGAGCAAATGAAAACCGTGGAAGGCATTGTGGATTTGCAACTCGAACCCCAGGTGCCAGTGCAACAAATTCAAATTAAGTTTAACCGTCAAGCTGCGGGTAGATACGGTTTGAAAATCGGAGAGCTTTCTGAAATAATTGAAACAGCTTTGAATGGCAAGGTTGTTTCTCAAGTTTTGGAGGTGCAGCAAACTTTTGATTTAGTTGTTTGGTTGCAGCCGGAAGCCCGAAATAACTTAGAAAATATTCAGAATTTGTTGGTTGATACTCCAAGCGGTAACAAGATTCCCCTCGCCCAAGTTGCGACTGTTAAATACGGTACGGGCCCCAATACGATTAACCGCGAGAATGTTTCCCGCTTGATTGTGGCGGCGGCTAATGCTAAAGGTCGAGATTTGCGATCGGTTGTGAATGAAATTCAAGCTAAAGTTAAACGAGAGGTGCAGTTGCCTTTTGGCTATTTTATCCAGTACGGCGGTCAATTTGAAGCCGAACAAAGAGCTTCGCAAAATATTATGGTATTTAGTGCGATCGCCTTTTTGGTAATTACAGTATTGATGTACTTGTCCGTCAAGTCGATCGCTTCAACTGCTATGATTATGATTAATTTGCCGATCGGATTAGTAGGAGGAGTAATTGCGGTAGCTTTTACTGGCGGCATCATCTCTGTAGCTTCCCTGGTTGGCTTTGTCACATTATTCGGCGTTGCTACCCGTAACGGCTTGCTTTTAGTAGACAACTACAACACTAAATTTGCTGAAGGACTGCCTTTTAAGGAAGCAATTATTAAAGGTTCGATGGAACGGCTCAACGCCATCTTAATGACCGCTTTAACTTCAGCTTTGGGTTTAGCACCTTTAGTATTTGAAGGCGGGGCTGGCAAGGAAATTTTGCAACCGCTGTCAGTCGTAGTTTTAGGAGGGTTATTTACTTCTACAGCCTTGACTCTGTTAGTTTTACCAGCTTTGTATGCTCAATTTGGGCATTTTTTACGACCTCAACAACCTCAGCCAGTTATTGAAGACGGCAAGGTAGTTAATGTGTGATATTTTCTAATTATTGTCAGTCAGCAAGGAGTTAAACCAATGAAATCGCTCAAGTCAAATTTAATTGTTCTAGGTAGTGTCGGATTGATGTTTTTGGGAGCTTGTAGTCAAGGCGACCAAGCAAGCGATGCAAATACCACTCCCGCATCTCCTCCTGTCGCCTCTCAACCTGCGTCTTCGCCTCCCGCCACTGCTCCTGCAACAGCAACTCAAGGGGGGCAAGTTGTAAAGTCGGGAGCTTACTATTTAGAGTTTGTACCGGAAAAAGAAGCTACCGGAACTCATTTAGATTTATTTTTGCAAAAAGGGGAGAAAAAGGAACCAGTTCCTAACGCCAAAGTGACGGCTCAAGTGCAGTTGCCGAATGGAAAGCAGCAAACCCTAGCTCTCAAGTATGATGCTGAGGGCAAACATTACGCTGTGTTGTTTCCCGGCAATGAACCCGGTCAGTATCCAGTGAAAGTGACTGCGGATATTAACGGCGAAAAAGTTGACGGTCGTTTTACCTTCAGTCAATAGATAGCTGATTTCCTAATGCGCTCTAAGAAGTTAGGGGCGCATTAGTTATTAGCAAGAAACAACTGCCTCTTGCATTTCGACTACAAAGCCGATCGCTTTTCGATCGCACTTTATTTACTATTTCGTTACCTGTGTTTTTTTGAATGGGAAAAACACTCGACCAGCTAAACTTTGAAAGTAGAGGCCACCGATGGTAATTAAAAAGCCGAAATAAGCCATGCCCTGCACTAAATAAAGCTTATCCGTGTAGCCAAACAGCGCACTCAACAACAAACCGGGAAACTTTTCTTCGGGAAGCAGTTTCGAGGTATTCCAGACCATTGGCCCGAGAATGCAAGAGTGGATTTTAGTAAATCTTTCGTAATAGAAACACAGTGCTGCTGATTCGCGATTTGCTTGCGATAAAATATTCACCGCACTGTCAAATAATCCCAAAGTAGATACCACTAAACCCGCTACAATGAAGAGCAATAAAATGCCCATATATTTAAAAAACAGGCGGATATTAATTTTGACTCCCCATTTAAACAGCAGCACACCAAGTGCGGTGGCTGAGAGAATGCCCGCCAAAGCGCCGAGGGCTGGAATAATCCCTTGTTGAAACTTCGCGACGACAAACAAAACAGTTTCAAACCCTTCGCGCAAAACGGCAATAAAAACTAAACTAAATACGCCCCAACCGGCATGAGAGTTTTGCGTTAAGGCGGCACTCACAGCGCCTTCGACTTCGGCTTTCATAAATCGCGCTTGCTTGGTCATCCAAATCAGCATCCAACTCAGCATTGCTATTGCTATAACCCCAAAGGTTGCTTCTAGCAGCGACTCCATAATCGGTGCAAAAGGCTGATTGGATGCGGACAAAATTTGCATAGTCCAGCCGAAAAGTACACCTATCAAAGCGCTGGCAATAAGTCCAACCCCAACACCGCCGAAAACCCAAGGACTTAAATAACTTTGTCCTGATTTTTTGAGGCAAGCGAGAACGATGCCGACAACTAAGGCGGCTTCGACTCCTTCGCGGAGGGTAATTACAAATGTGGGCAATGCTTCGCCAAAATTCATTTTTTTATGGTGGGAATGGGACTGGTTAAGGAGCGAGGTAATTGGCAGATTATTTACCAATTACCGCTCTTGATGAGAGTGATATTTTTAAGATGCGGGTTTGAGAACTTTTTGGCTGTCGCTTTCGATCGCTTTAACTAGCTGGTTGACTTGTTCGGTCGTTTTTACGGGGGCGGAGGGCGCGATCGCAGTTGGCCAATTTGCCTTAAGTTCAGTCATGTTGGCAACAATTGCTTTGTCAATTTCCGGGCTAGTTTTAGCCACTTGCTCGGCAATATCTTTGTACAGGCTTTCCGCGTACATGACAAAACCCCGCGAATCTTGATATTCAATAATTGCGGAAATTTTGCCGTTAGCAACTGCGGCTCCGTATTCGGAATTAGCTGTATCTAGCAAGCCGTTAATCACTTGCAGCACGAATTTCGGATCTTTGCGCTGCGCTTCGGGAAGGGCGGCAATTGCTCCGTCAACT
Source organism: Microcoleus sp. B6-A1 (assembly GCF_036705085.1). Classification (NCBI taxonomy): domain Bacteria; kingdom Bacillati; phylum Cyanobacteriota; class Cyanophyceae; order Oscillatoriales; family Microcoleaceae; genus Microcoleus; species Microcoleus sp. B6-A1. The sequence continues at coordinate 62,085 of NZ_JAUBTU010000009.1, read as the reverse complement.
GCTTGCATTGATGTGTCAAATTCTGCTTTCACTTGAGCCGGATCTTTTGCACCCGCTTTAACTAAATCCTGCAATTTAATTAAAGTAGTTTTAAATTCGGGAATTTTACGCTCGTTTAGCTGATCTTCCACATCGGCATAAATTTCTTCGACTGGATGGCCGATGTGAGGTTCGGCCTGGTCGGGTTTGCCTTGATCCAATAGTTCTTGGGCTACGAAAAGATGCCCTTTCATCAAGCCAAGTTTAGTCATGTAGTCTACATCTTTGGGCTCGCCTGTCAGCACCACATTTTCAATAGTTACCAAGTCTTTGATTTGGTCGAATTGGGCTTGAGTAATGACATTTTTAGAGACCAATTCTTCGACTTTCCCGTAAGGGCGGCTGGCTTGAATTTTGTTAGAAAGTGCCGGTACTCCTAACTTGGCTTCGAGTTTATCTAACTCTGAAAGAATGGCAGTATTGATGTTGATGCCGCCTTTGCCGCTGTGAGTCCCGCTGTGACCGCTTGTGGATGCGGGACTGGCTGTAGCAGCAGGTGAGGGTGTGCTGTCGGTGTTGCTGGCTGTGGGCGTGGAAACGCAACCGGTCAGAGCAACGAGGATGGCTGTAGCGGTTGCTGTAGGTAATAAACGATATCTTGCAACATTTGCAGCAACCCTGCTACGGGCGGGCGAGACGCCCACCCCACAAGAAAAGTCATTGTTTGTGGAACAGGCATCTTGCCTGTTCTTGGGGATGCCCACCCCACAAGAAAAGTCATTGTTTGTGGAACAGGCACCTTGCCTGTTCTTAAGAATGGTGCAAGATGTGAGTAATAAACGAAAAGTTGATAACATGGCAGTTGCTAATTTTTACGTTATGTGCATTTGGACTCACAGGTTATTAAGAAATATTCTCAATTATTTGCGAGCTATTCATTCTACCTATTTGCGATCGAGCTTGTCAAATAATTTCATACTTTCTTTATTTGAATCGGCGCAGCGTGGTAGCAGGATGTGGGTTAAGCGATGACTTCAAATACCCCCATGCAGCCTGCTTCGGCGATCGCATCTTGATGGGGATGAAACATAAATTTTCCAGCGTAGCCGTAGGTAAATTCTAAAATATGCCGTTCAGCTACTCCCATTGTGATTACATCAGTTCTTTCACTGGGAGTCAAAGTCATTCCTGTGCGATATACGTCAAAAAAGTTGGCGTGCAGGTGAAAAGTCACTGCCGCTTCATACTCAATCATGTTGAGAACGTACAGCCGGATTAGCTGATTTCGGTAAATAGGGAGCGGGTTGTTCATGTAATAATTGGGCAACCCGTTAAAAGCGTAAAGTTCGTTTTTTTCGTCGTCGTTTACGTCGTATCCTCCCATGATTAACAAGATTTCATCGGCGGGAGGGCGGGGTTTTGGCGGATCGATGATGAACATTCCATAGAGTCCTTTACCTATATGGCGAGTTACGGGCTCAATATGGCAGTGATATAGATGCACTCCGTAGGGATTGGCATCGAATTCATAAATAAATACCGAACCGTGTTTAACTGGTTTAACGCCATCCATTTCGCTGGTATGAACGCCGTGAAAGTGCAGCGAATGAGAATCTCCGGCTTTGTTATAAAAAATGACGCGGATTCGATCGCCCTCTGTTGCCCTTAATGTCGGCCCCGGCACGCGATTGTTGACGTTCCAGGTGTTGAAAGCGACGGCGCTGTTAAGTTGGACGATCGAAGTATTAGCTTCTAGGCGAAATTCCCGAACCGTGCGCCCGTTTTCGCGCGTCACCGTGCCGTAATCAAAATCCCGCGCAATTTGCATCGGGTTGATATTGCTGATGGTGAGTGCATCTGCGGGCATGGGCGGTATTCTCGCGACTGATGTCGGTTTGCGAGTCAAGTTTTGAAGTGCGATCGCGCCGCCCGCTACCCCAGCCCCAGCTATTCCTAGCTGTAGCAGTTGGCGGCGGCTCCAGCGTCCCGGCTTTTTCATGGCAGGACGATCGGATAAATCTGTCATAACTTATTGAAAAACTTTCTCAAAAATTTACTCGTCGTTGATTATAAGACATTACCAGCTTGTTGTCAATTATTCTCAACTGTTCTCTTTTTCTGCGAAGTCAGAAAATTTCATGCTGATTTCATCTCAGTATGTGAGCTTAAAGATTGGGGTAGATGCTGCCGATCGCTAACAATGTATAAGGATTTACCGCTATAAATTAGAGTTATGAGAGTTTTGCTAGTTGAAGACGAGCCAGATTTAGGGAAAGCGATCGAGCGAACCTTAAAGCAGGAAAAATATATAGTTGATTGGGCCCTAGATGGCAGTGAAGCTTGGGAATATTTAGAAAGCCAGTGGATGCAATATAACCTGGCGATTTTTGACTGGTTGCTACCAGGATTGTCGGGATTGGAACTGCTGCGGAGATTGCGTGCTAAACATAGCGCACTGCCCGTATTGATGCTGACAGCAAAAGACCGAATGGAAGATAAAGTTGCGGGACTAGATGCCGGAGCTGACGATTATTTAGTCAAGCCGTTCGGGATGGCGGAACTGTTAGCAAGATTGCGGGCTTTGCAAAGGCGATCGCCCCAAATTCAACCGCAACAGCTACAGGTAGGAAATCTGGTTTTGGACTGCGGAAATCGAACTGTGTGCCATCTCGATCGAAGTGGTAACAGCCAGATAATTTCTCTAACAAACAAAGAGTTTCAACTGCTAGAATACTTTATGAAACATCCCAACCAAATTATCACCACTGACCAAATTCGGAATCAGCTATGGGAGGCGAGTGCAGATAGCTTTAGCAATGTGGTAGCAGCTCAAGTGCGCTTGCTGCGGCGCAAACTTGAGTCTGTTGGCGGCGCTAATTTAATAGAAACAGTTCACGGCGTCGGATACCGCATGAGAAATTAAAGCTGTAGGGGCAACAGCGGGCGGATTATATCTCGTTTCCAGTATCTGGCTATAATATAGAAAACTCGATCGGAAAAATGACTGCCATGAAAGATTTAATCCAACAAGAGTTAGAAAAGCTCGATATAGAACAACTCAAACAAGTATTTGAATTTATTGCTTTCCTGAAATTTCGTGCCAAATTAGTTACTATTCCAGCAATCGATGAAACTAACTTAGCTGCACTCTACAGCGAATTTGCCGAAGAAGACCGACAACTTGCGGAACTCGGAATGAGCGAATATGCAGAACTCCTAAAACATGAGGATTTGCAATGACAGTCAGACGGGGTGAAATCTGGATTGCAGCCCTCGATCCTACGCAAGGTTCCGAACAGGCAGGTGTACGTCCCATAATTATTTTCCAGAACGATACTATTGCGAGATACACGACTACTGTTATCAGTATTCCTCTAACAACTAATCTGCGCCGTGCCTCTCTCCCTTCATCTGTTTTCATTCCCAGCGGTGAGGGAGGATTGACTCAAGATTCCGTTGCATTGTGCCATCAAATGCGAGTTTTGGATAAAACACGCTTGCGAAATAAAATTGGTGAAGTTAATTCAGAGATATTGGTAAAATTAGAAAATAATGTATTATTTACCTTGGGATATTTACCTTAAAAAAGAGCGCTCGACTCAATGTGAATCAAAATAAACTATTTAACCAAACTCGCTGGCAATTAGCCATTTCCTATGCAGCAGTAATGGGTTTGATTTTAAGCTTGTTGGGATTTGGCGTATATAAGGCGATCGCCCACGCTCACTGGGTAGCTATAGACCGGGAATTAGAATCGGTAGCGGGGACGCTACACGACAGCCTAGAACTCAAATTGCAGCAGCCCGGACGCTTGGAGCCTATAGTCAACGAACTTTTGCCCAACCTCCGCCTAATGGGAGTTAAAGGCATTACAGAACAGTTGCCAAGCCGCCATATTTTAAGCGCTATCAACCAAGGCTATTACTATATTCGTTTATTTGATTATTCCGGTAAATTAATTGCTACGGCTGGCGATTATCCAGAAGAATTACCAGCCGGATTTAACTCCCAATACTGGCAAACAATAACTGATACCAAAGGCAATGTTTATCACCAAATTTCTGTAGCGCTACATACCCAAACACAGCAAGATTGGGGATATTTTCAAGTTGGGCGGAGCCTGCAAGACTTTAATGATTATCTCAGTACAGTGAAATGGGTTTTGAAATTAGGATTGCCTACAGCATTGATTTTGATAGGCTTTGCTAGTTGGTTATTGGCAGGATTAGCCATGAAACCGATTTATTCTTCCTACCGACAAATCCAACAGTTTACAGCGGATGCTGCTCACGAATTGCGGACGCCTTTAGCGGCTTCGCAGGCGACTGTAGAATCGGCGCTGTTGACGCCTCAATTAGATGAAAAAGAAGCGCGGGAAATTTTGCGGACGATCGATCGCCAAAACCGACGGTTAACTCAGTTAGTGGCTGATTTGCTGCTACTGGCTCGCATGGATAATCAAGCGATACGCGATCGCCCTCAATTGTGTTGTTTGAATGACCTTGTTAGCGATTTAGTAGAGGAATTGGCAGCTTTGGCGATCGCTTCTAAGGTAGCGTTAACATCCGAAGTGCGAGTGCAGCAGCAATTAAATGTTGTCGGCAATTCCGACCAACTTTATCGCCTAGTGGCTAATTTAATTGTTAATGCCATTCAATACACTCCCGCGGGCGGGAAAGTAACAGTTATTTTAGATTGCAGCCACATTGAGGCGATCGTTCAGGTTCAAGATACCGGTATGGGGATCGCGGCGGCAGATTTAGAGCGAATATTCGATCGATTCTACCGAGTCAACAGCGATCGATCGCGCCATACCGGCGGTTCGGGACTGGGATTGGCGATCGCCCAAACCATAGCCCGCGCGCACCGCGGCACCCTCAGCGCCCGCAGCGAATTGGGCTGTGGCAGCACCTTTTTCCTGCGATTGCCTTTGTGAGTTACCATGTGAGGGCAACTGACATCTTGCACCATGTTCAAGAACAGGCAAGATGCCTGTTCCACAAAGAGTGATTCTTATTGTGGGGTGGGCATCCTGCCCGCCCGTGAAAGGCTGATTGAGAATTGTGCAAGATGTGGGGAAAACCGAATCATCTTTTTGTGGTAATCCCTTTTGCAGAAGAGAGCACGATCGCCGAAAATCATTAAATAGTCATTAGTCCTCAGTCAGTAGTCAGTAGTCAGTAGTCAGTAGTTAGTAGTTAGTAGTTAGCAGCTAACAACGTATAACAGGAAAATTCAGCTCGACTAACAATTAATAACTAATGACCAATGACCAATGACCAATGACTAATCACGGTTCATTACCGACAAATACCTAGCGAAAAATTATGACAGTTTTAGAACAGGGAACAATCTCAATCCATACCGAAAATATTTTCCCGATTATCAAGAAGTCGCTATACACTGACCACGAAGTCTTCTTGCGGGAACTAATTTCTAACGCCGTCGATGCCATTGCCAAACTCAAAATGGTTTCTCGTTCCGGCGAATACAGCGGCGAGGTGGGCGAACCGCAAATCAACATAGCGATCGACAAAGAAAACAAAACCCTCTCAATTTCCGATAACGGCATCGGCATGACCGCCGATGAGGTAAAAAAATACATCAACCAAGTCGCTTTCTCCAGCGCCGAAGAATTTATTGAAAAATACCAAGGCAGCGGCGAGGACGCAATTATCGGTCACTTCGGCCTAGGTTTCTACTCTTCTTTCATGGTGGCGAAGAAAGTAGACATTGATACTCTTTCTTACCAAGAAGGCGCGCAAGCCGTACACTGGTCTTGCGACGGTTCTCCCGCTTTTGAACTATCAGAATCTTCCCGCACGGAACGCGGCACTACTATTACTCTTACCCTCCAAGATGAAGAACAAGAATATGTAGAACCCAGTCGCATTAAGCAGTTAATCAAAACTTACTGCGATTTCATGCCCGTTCCCATCAAATTTGAGGGAGAGGAACTCAACAAGCACAAAGCAATTTGGCGGGAATCAGCCAGCAATTTGCAAAAAGAAGATTACTTAGAACTGTACCGCTACCTTTACCCGTTCCAAGACGAGCCGCTGCTGTGGGTACACCTGAATACAGATTATCCTTTTATTGTCAACGGGATTCTTTATTTTCCAAAACTGCGGCCGGATGTCGATGTTACCCAAGGCAATATTAAGCTATTCTGCAACCAGGTTTTTGTCAGCGACCACTGCGAAGAAATTATCCCGAAATTCTTGATGCCGCTGCGGGGCGTTATTGACAGTACGGACATTCCCCTGAACGTTTCTCGCAGTTCTTTGCAAAGCAATCGCACAGTCAGGAGAATCGCTGATTATATTGCGAAAAAAGTGGGCGATCGCCTGAAAGAACTTTACCGCGACGACCGTGACGAATACATCCGCTGCTGGCAAGATATCGGCACTTTTGTCAAGTTCGGAACTCTCAACGATGACAAGTTTAAAAAGCAAGTCGAAGATATCTTAATCTACCGCAGCACCTACGAACCAACAGCCGAGAAGCCAGAAACTGTAACGCCCGAAGTTCAGGTGCAAACTGAGGAAGGAGATTTGTGGCAAGATGTAACTCCGAAGTCGGAAACTTCTACTTCGACGCAGCCTTACACGACTCTGAAAGAGTATTTGGAACGCAATCAAAAACGCCACGAAAATCGGGTGTTTTATTGTACAGATCCGGCGTCTCAAGCAACTTATGTGGCAATGCACAAAAGCCAAGGTTTAGAAGTGCTGTTTATGGATTCTTTCATCGACACGCACTTCATTAGTTTCTTGGAACGAGAACACTTAGATGTCAAATTCTCGCGGGTTGATTCCGACATCGACGAAACGCTAATTGACAAAGAGAAAGAAGCGGAAATTGTCGATCCGGCGACGAATAAAACTCGCAGCGAACAAGTTCAAGAAATGTTCCAAAAAGCTCTCAACAAGCCGAAAGTGAACATTCGCACAGAAGCTTTGAAGTCTGACTCTGCGGAGGCGACGCCACCTGCGATCGTACTTTTGCCGGAAGCTTTGCGCCGGATGCGGGATATGACGGCGCTTTTGCAGCAGCAAGCGGCCGAATTCCCCGAAGAACACGTTTTGCTGGTGAATACGTCTCACCCGCTGATTCAAAATCTGGCGAGTTTGAGTCAGGGTGCGATTATTCAAGGCGGCGGGGAGTCTCCGTCGGCCCAGTTGGCGAGTATGATTTGTCACCACGTTTACGACTTGGCTTTGATGGCCCAGAAGGGTTTCGATGCTGAAGGGATGAAGGATTTTGTCGAGCGATCGAATCAAGTCTTGACAAAATTGACTGAACGTGCAATGTAATTAACCCCCCCCCAACCCCCCCTTGCTAAGGGGGGGAGTAAGAGTTTATTTCCCTTGCTGAGCCGGCGATCGGGTGTTTTTTGTCCCCCCCTTAACAAGGGGGGCTAGGGGGGTTCTGCGCTGTTGCTATATAATGAAGCGATCGAATCAAGTCTTGACAAAATTGACTGAACGTGCCATGTAATTAACCCCCCCCAACCCCCCCTTGCTAAGGGGGGGAGTAAGAGTTTATTTCTATTGGTAAAGGGATAAGTCAAGCCTTCTTGCTTCTTGCTTCTTCCTTCTTCCTTCTTCCTTCGGGTATAATGAAATGCTGCACGCAAAAAAACGGTAATCTGGAGCGCAATATGTCACGGAAATGTCAGCTAACGGGGAAGAAGGCGAATAACGGTTTTGCGGTTTCTCACTCGCACCACCGCACTCACAAGTTGCAAGAGGCAAATTTGCAGTGGAAGCGGGTTTGGTGGCCCCAGGAGAAGCGCTGGGTAAAATTGCACCTTTCTACCAAGGCAATTAAAACCTTGGAACACAAGGGTTTGGAAATCATGGCGAAGGAAGCTGGAATTAACCTGTACAAGCTTTAAAAAACTTGGCTAAATTAAAATGAGGGCGATCGCACGCTTGAGAGTGCGATCGCCCTTACTTTTAGAGAAAAACCTTTACTAGAGCAATTTTCTGCCTTGCAGTAAATAAGTAGTCATCTCGCCTTTGCCTTTAACTTCGATCGCACCGCGGTTTTCAAAGAAATACTTTTCTCGCAATTGCTGATAAGTTGTTTCTGTTACCTGAATACTCCCTGGCTTGCCGTGAGATTCCATGCGGGAAGCAGTGTTAACGGTGTCTCCCCACAAATCGTAAATAAATTTTTTAATTCCAATAACTCCGGCAACAACCGGGCCAGTGTTGATGCCGATTCTGATGCTGAAATCTTGATTGTGGATATTGCTGAAGTCAGTAATTGCCTGCAGCATATCGACCGCCATTTCTGCGATCGCTTCTGCATGATCCGGGCGAGGAATTGGCAGCCCTCCTACTACCATGTAAGCGTCGCCAATGGTCTTAATTTTTTCCAAACCGTGCCTTTCTGCTAGGTTGTCGAAGGTCGAAAAGATGTCATTCAGCAAGGCTACTAATTGCGTTGGAGAAACTCGCGAGCTCAATTGAGTAAAGCCTACTATGTCCGCAAATAAGACAGTAACGTCCGCAAAGGTGTCTGCGATCGTACTGTCTCCTCGCTTCAACCGATTGGCTATTTCTTCAGGCAAAATATTCAACAACAAGCGTTCTGATTGTTCCTGTTGAACTTGCAGTGCACTTAAAGTATCATTCAGAGCATTGGTTCGTTCTTTCACTCTAAATTCTAACTCTTCATTAAGCTTGTAAAGAGCCATTTCAGCCCGCCTGCGGTCTGTGATATCCGTACCTATTGCCAGCATTCCCACGAAGTTTCCTGCTGCGTCAAACAGCGGTTTATTTGCCCAGGATACCCAAACGCGATCGCCGCTGCGCCGGATGCTTTCATTTTCATTTCGCGTGTATTGTTCTGGGTTTTGCAAAATATCTCTCACCTTTGCGGCCAAGTCATTTCCTGTTGTATCTGTCTGGGGAATAATTGTTCCCACGGCGTTTTTGCCAATTATTTCTTTTTCATCGTAACCAAAAAAGTTTTGTGCAAATTCGTTAAAAAAAGTAATATTTCCTTCCGTATCTACTTTTAAAATAATGCTGTTAGCATTTTCAACTAATTCCCGATACTTAGTTTCGCTTTGGCGCAGCGAATCCTCTGCTGATGCGCGTTCGGCTACAGTGGCGGCCAACAGCAGCGATGTAACTACAATTACGCTCATAAAAGCCTGCAAAAATAAGATTGCCTGATTTATATTTTCCGCTTTGGCAAGAAAAGGGCCGCCTCCCTGAGAACCGCCCCAAATGGCGATACTGGATACAATGAAAGATGCTAAAATACCCCCGCCCTGACCGAATTGAATGGTTGCCCAAATTACTAAGGGAAATGGCAAGTATTCGAGGGGATAACCGGAGAGATTACTTTCACTTTTTGAGTTGTAGACTAGCCAACTGACTGTTACTAATAACAGCAGGCATATTCCGGCACAGATGCGATTTACAATTGTTTTATAACCTGTATTTTGTGAAGGGCTGGGCGCTTGTTTGTGGTTGTATATAATCAACAGCAGGGGAGTAAAAATTAAAACTCCTAATGTATCTCCGAGATACCAATTCCATCTAACGTTCCAATATTCGCTCCAGTCAACTAAACCAGTTACACAGAAGCGTAGCGTGCCGAGAGTGCAGTTGATTTGAGTGGCAACTACAGCACCGCTGAAAACTAAATTGACTACATCTATCAGCCGATTTAGTGACGGGCGAAACTTGAGTTTATGCAACAAAGTAAATGCAGACAAAGCTTGTAAACAAGCACAAAAAGCACTAATTATTGCACTTATTATGGAGATATTTAGATTAATAGTCTCGTAAAAAAATACGCCTAAAGCTATTCCCGGCCACACCTGCCGCCCGAACAATAAAAGTGCAGCTTGTGCAATTCCTGCGGGTGGCCAGACGCACGTACCTAATTTATTTACGCCGGGGATTGAAACTGCTATTTTTGCTCCCAAAGCGTAAGCAAAAGCAATGGCAGCTATTTTTGCTAAGTATTGCCAAGTTCTAGATTGAGGAAATCGCAGAAAGTGAGTTTTTTTGGAAATCATACACAGTGTTATATTTTTAACTAACTATAGCAACCGCGCCCGAAGATTAGGAGATGCTTAATTCTGAAACATGACTTCTTATATTACTTCTTCCTTCTTCATTCTTCCTGATGCTATAACTTGATGCCGGTAAGAAAATAAGTGTTCATCTCGCCTTTGCCTTTAACTTCGATCGCGCCGCGACTTTCAAATACATACTTGTCCTGCAATATATCATAAATTGCAGACGTGACTTGAATACACCCAGGCTTGCCGTGGGATTCCATGCGGGAAGCGGTGTTAACGGTGTCTCCCCATAAATCGTAAATAAATTTTTTAATACCGATTACTCCGGCGACGACAGGGCCGGTGTTGATGCCGATTCTGATGCTAAAATCTTGATTGTGGAGATTGCTGAAGTCAGTAATTGCCTGCTGCATATCGAGGGCCATTTGGGCGATCGCCTCTGCATGATCGCTGCGGGGCATGGGCAGCCCTCCTACTACCATGTAAGCGTCGCCAATGGTCTTAATTTTTTCCAATCCGTGCTTTTCTGCTAGGCGATCGAATGTCGAAAAAATGTCGTTAAGCAAGGAAACTAATTCGGGGGGAGAAATTTGGGAACTAATTTGGGTAAAACCGACTATATCTGCAAATAATACTGTTACTTCGGAAAATGTATCGGCGATGATGCTTTGGTCTTGTTTTAATCTATCGGCGATTGGTTGCGGTAAAATGTTGAGTAGGAGACGGTCAGATTTTTCTTGTTCTAAGCGCAAAGCTGCTTCAGCTTGTTTGCGAGTTGTGATATCTTGAACAGTACCTTCGTAATAAAGCAAATTTCCGTAGGAATCGCGCACGGTATAAGTATTTTCCGAAATCCAAATTATACTGCCATCTCGGCGGTAAATTTGAGATTCAAAATCCGATACTTTGCCTTGTTCTTCTATTAAGCGGACAATTTCTGCCCGGCGTTCGGGGTCAACATAAAGTTGTTGGCTAATATCAGTTAGTGTACCCACCAATTCCTCGCGTGAACTGTAACCGTAAATGCGAAGCAAAGCAGGATTGGCGCTGAGATATTGCCCATCTGGGGTAGTTTGAAAAATGCCGACGATCGCATTTTCAAAAATGCTGCGGTATTTTTCTTCAGCTTGCCGCAGCGCTTCTTCAGCCCGCTGGCGTTCTCGCGCTTCCATTGCGAAAGTTACAGAGTCTGCTAGAGAAACAGCGAAACTTTGTTCTTCAATCGTCCAAAAGCGGGGCATTCCTACGTGTTCTAAACAGAGAACTCCTGCTGTTTCTCCGCCTATTTGAATCGGCGTATCTAGCATGGAAGTGATGCCGAACGGAATTAGGTAAGATTCCGCAAATTCTCTAGTTCTAAAATCTTTTTGTGCGTCAAAGGCAGCAATTGCGCGTTCTTCTCGCAGTGTTTGAAAATAGAGAGGATAGTCTGCTGCTGCTAATTCCAAGCCTTGTGAGTGCTGGTTGAGAGTGCGATCGAACAAATCTAGGCACTCGATCTTGGATTTAGTGCGATCGTACAGCCAGACGCTCGATCGGGCAACTTCCAGAGTACGGCTAGCAGTTTCAGTTATTTCTTGAAGCGCTTTTGTTAAGTCGCCTTGATTCAGCGCTTTATTTTTGGCTAAATCAATTAATGCCGATTTCTGTTTTTGTAGCTGAAGTTCGCTTTGTTTCAGGGCATTTGTCCGTTCTTCAACTCGGATTTCCAGCTTTTCATTAAGCTTTTGCAACGCTATTTCAGCTTTTCGGCGATCGGTGATATCTGTCCCGATGCAGAGGATGCCCAAAAGTTTGCCCGCTGCATCAACCAGCGGTTTATTTGCCCAAGATACCCAAACCCGATCGCCACTGCGCCGGATATTTTCATTTTCATAGCTGGTAAAGCGATCGGGATTTTGTAAAATTTGACTATAAACCAACTCTAAGTTATTCCCTTCCATGTCCGTCTGTGGAATAATGGTTCCCAAGGCATTTTTCCCCAGAATTTCTTCCTCCTTGTAACCAAAGAATTTTTCGGCAAATTCGTTAAAAAAAGTAATATTGCCATCAGCATCCATTTTCAAAATAATACTGTTAGCATTTTCTACCAATTCTCGATACTTAATTTCGCTCTCCCGCAGAGAATACTCTGCTGATGTGCGTTCAGCTACTGTCGCTGCCAATAACAGCGAGGTAATCGTAATTACACCCATAAAAGCTTGCAAAAATAAGATAGCCTGATTAATATTGTCAGCTTTAGCTGTGAAGGGCCCCCCTCCATGAGAACTGCCCAAAATTGCGATAATTGAGACAATAAACGATGCTAGGACAGCGGCTCGCTGACCGAATTGAAGCGCCGCCCACATTATCAAAGGAAACGGCAAATATTCCAGGGGATAACGAGAAATAGAAGCTTCTTGTTTCGACTCAAAGACCAGCCAGCTCACCAAAATTAATAATATTAACCATACTCCTCGCTCAATTAAATAATTTTTCTTTGTTTCTGTTTGTATTTTTAAACGATCGGCGGTTACTTGAGGACGAGTTAATATTAAAATTAAGGGAGTTATAATTAAAACTCCCATTGTGTCTCCCAACCACCAATTCCATCGAGTAGACCAATATTCGCTCCACTCTATTTTGCCAGCTAAATATAGAGAAAATGCGCCAATAGTGCAACTGATTTGAGTAGCAATTAGACCGCCAAACAAAATTAAATTAATTACATCTTTCAATCGCTCGATAGAGGGACGAAACCGGAACCAGCTCAGGGCGGTTACTGCAAAAACAGCTTGCAGAATCGCCCCGGCGTTTCCTCCCAGCCAAACCACGAATATTTGTTCATTTGGGTTAACCAAATTGAGCAAAAATGTACCCAAAACTATGGCAGGCCAGACTTTACTCCCAAACAATAAAAGTCCAGCTTGTGCAATTCCTGCGGGTGGCCACACCGAGGCGGCAAAGGGACTAACACCTTGAATTGAAATTGCTAGCCTCGCTCCCACGGCGTAAGCGACAGCAACGACAGTTACTTGGGCTAAGTACCGCCCAATTCGGGACTGAGGGAATCGCAGAAACTGATTTAGGTTCAGATTCATACCGAGTTTTAAGTTTTAGGGAATTTCACATCTCAAGGAAGTTCGGCAACGGATTCGCTCGACGGATGTAACGGATGTAATGGATGTAATGGATGTCAGGAAGAGGGGAGAGGGAAGAAGGAAGAGGGAAGAGCATCTCATATTTGTAAAAACACTTCTTGTGGCTCCTTCTTTTTTCCTCTTTTCTCTTGCATTTTGCCTCCTGCTCTTGTCTCCTGCCTCCCAACTCCAATTTCTAGCTGGGCTGAAAAAGTGAGATGCTCCCAAGAGGCTCGCAATGTAGGGTTTACACCGGGCACATTGCGAGCCTAAATGTAGGTGCGCGGTGCGCGCACCTTACCAATTATAAAGGCTTAGTTGATGGCGGCTTCAATCCACTGTTTTAAAGTAGAATTAACTTCATCAATGAGAATTTCATGTGATTGGTGAGTTGCTCTTTCTACAACTTCAACTTTTCCTGCTTTCAGCGAACGACCCGGAACAATGCGATAGGGAATGCCGATTAAATCAGCATCTTTGAATTTAACTCCGGCTCGTTCGTCGCGGTCATCTAGTAGGGTTTCAATGCCAGATTGGTTGAGTTCTGCGTAGAGTTTTTCGGCGACTTCTACTTGTTGGGCGTCGGAAATATTGGGGATGCTAATTATGGCGTGATACGGGGCGATCGCCACTGGCCAAATTATCCCGTCTTTGTCGTAGGATTGTTCTACGGCCGATTGAGCTAGCCGCGACACGCCGACGCCGTAGCAGCCCATCATAAAGGGCATTTCTTCGCCTTGTTCGCTGGTGTAGGTAGCGCCCATTGCTTGGGAGTATTTGGTTCCTAATTGGAAGATGTGGCCGACTTCGATGCCTCTGGCGCTTTGCAAGGTTTGTTCGGGATTGTGCACTGCCCGATCGCCCTTTTTGGCTGTTCTGACACCCACAACCGTTGCTGGTAGCGGAAATTCTTTATCCCAATTAGCCCCGACCACGTGGTATCCTGATTCGTTTGAACCAGTGACAAAGTTGGTCAGGTCAACTGCAGTGCGATCGACCAAACGCAAAAACTTGGGAGAAACCCCCCCTTGCCCCCCCTTGGTAAGGGGGGGATTTGAGTCTTCTTGCCCCCCCTTGGTAAGGGGGGGATTTGAGTCTTCTTGCCCCCCCTTGGTAAGGGGGGGTTGGGGGGGGTTGGAGGCGATATAATCATCAGCAAGATCCGGAGCCATATAACCGAGAGGTAAAGATTTAGCCGCCCATTTCCGCTGAGCTTCCGCATCGGGAACAGTCAGAAATAAAACAGTTTTAGCTTGATAATTTCCCGCTAACTTCGTCAATTCATTCAGCAACTTTACCTGATTAACATCTTGGTCGCCACGAATGCTTACCAATACCAAGACTGTGATGCCATTGTCGTAAACAGCTTGGTAAAGCACATTTTTGACAACTTGCGTCGGAGAACATTTCAAAAATTTGCAAAGTTTATCAATTGTTTCAGTTCCCGGCGTTTCCCGCTTTTCAAACGTTGCAAAGGGCGACGGTTCCACATCAGCAGGCATCGATACAGCCTTTTCCACATTAGCTGCATACTGACCATCTTCAGTATAAAGAACTTCATCTTCTCCCGCTTCAGCCAACACCATAAACTCTTGAGAACCAGAGCCGCCAATTGCTCCAGAATCAGCATCTACTGCTCGGAATTGCAAGCCCGATCGTCGCAGCATATTGCTGTAAGCTTGAGCCATATCCTGATAAGTTTTTTTCAGGCTTTCTTCGTTAGTGTGGAAAGAATAGCCATCTTTCATAATGAATTCGCGACCGCGCATCAACCCAAAACGCGGGCGAATTTCATCGCGAAACTTAGTTTGGATTTGATATAGATGTACAGGCAATTGCCGATAGGAACGAATCATATCTTTAGCAATTGTAGTAATTACTTCTTCGTGAGTTGGGCCCAGTCCCAATTCTCGCTGCTGCCTGTCTGTCATCGCAAACATAATACCTTCAGCTTGAGTGTAGGTGTCCCAGCGGCCGGATTCCCGCCACAAATCGGCCGGTTGCAATTGCGGGAGGAGACATTCTTGAGCGCCGGTAGCGTCCATTTCTTCGCGCACAATTTGAGATACTTTTTTGAGAACTCGCCACATTAAAGGTAGATAAGCGTAAATTCCGCTACCGATGCGCCGGATGTATCCGGCACGGAGTAATAGTTTGTGGCTAGGAATTTCTGCTTCTGCCGGGTCTTCGCGCAGGGTAACAAAAAGCATTTGAGATAGTCGCATGGCTGATTTCCTTAAAATACCGGATGAGTGTAATTTTAGATCAACTTCTGATATTATCAGAACTAAGCCCGATTTGATTAAATATATGAATAAAATTTGGCAAAACTATGAAAAAGGTATGGCAGTCTTTGATAAGTGTCACTCTCCTACTGTGCAATCTCAGTGGCTTGCCTTAAAAGATGAAATAGGAGAATTTGTTCGAGAACCTAATTTAAGCGAAATTTGGGATATTGTTCATGCTGCTGGTCGATTGCTTTACAAACTAATCGGAATTCCCTTATATTTACTGGCCTATCCTACTGTTCGCAAACACAGTCAACGTTTCGAGGAGTACGGCTGTATTCGCAGCATTCGCAACTGTGAGGGTAAATGCTGCGGCAAAAATTCGTAGGGTACGCTGCGGCGCACCTGATATCATGTTTGTTGAATGACGCGCAATTACATTCTAATGACCGACAGCATCCAGGATACCCGCCACGTGATTCATCCGTCCAGAAATAAAAAACCTGTATCCGATGAAACTTGCCGAACGTATTTATCCGTGGGATCAATGCTTCAATCTAAAATCTAAAATCTAAAATCTAAAATGGATTGACCGGATTCAAAAAACAATGCAACTTGAGGCAAGCGCCAAACCCATATCCAGTAACTAATTCCCACTCTAAAATCTAAAATCGCATGACCAGATTTATTCATGATCAATTTGCCAAACAGTATCTGAAAGAACTATTAACCCCTCTCGGTAATGTAGAAACCAGCCGGGATGTTGCTGGAGAAGTAAGGCAGGTTGACGTTTTATTTGCCCCGAAAGCAGAACCGGAAGTCGAAGCAACCGCCCTCGGCATTTTGGGTCAAATTGCAGTAAAACCCGCTGTATTTGAACCCTTCCGCAGCCCCGTCCAAATCGGAGAAATTCGCAGTTGTCTGGGCAAACTCTTCGATATCCACGGCGAATTTGAACGCGCCGCAGCTAGAGAAAATACCCGGATTGCAGAGGCAGACTTGCCCCAACTTTGGATACTGTCGCCGACTGTTTCCGACACGATATTAGCTGGATTTCGAGCGATTCCCGAACCGGAAAATTGGGTAAGTGGAGTTTATTTTATGGGTCCATCTCTGAAAGCAGCGATTATTGCCATTCACCAACTCCCCCGGACTCCAGAAACCCTGTGGCTGAGAGTTTTAGGGAAGGGAAACGTGCAGAAGCAAGCTATTGCCGAATTGAGAGAGTTACCCTCAGATAATGTCTTTCGGTTGAATGCGTTAGAATTGTTGTACAACTTGCGAACGATATTAGAAGTACGTCAAGACATAGATCGAGAAGATCGGGAGTTAATTATGGAACTGTCACCCCTCTACTTGCAACGGTTGGAAGATGCAACTCAGCGCGGTATCCAGCAAGGTATCCAGCAAGGTATCCAGCAAGGTATTCAGCAAGGTATCCAGCAAGGTATGCAGCAAGGTATTCAGCAAGGTATGCAGCAAGCTATGCAGCGCGCTCAACGCCTTATGGTTGAGAGTCTCCTACAACTAAAATTTGGCGAGATTGATGAAGAATTAGCCCAAATAATCGAGCCTTTGATTCAGCTAGAACCCCTCGATCGCACGCGACTAATTAGGCAGCTCGATCGCTCTCAATTACTAGCTCATTTTGAAGATACAAACCAACCGGAATCCTAACTCAGCAGCGCGCTCTACGATAGGTAGGGGGCGCTAAATATCACTTTACTATTTATTATTATATATCTAGAAAATCGGGAGTTAATGATGGAACTGTCACCACTCTATTTACAACGACTTGAAGAAGCAACTCAACGAGGTATCGAGCAAGGTATTCAGCAAGGTATTCAGCAAGGTATTCAGCAAGGTATTCAGCAAGGTATTCAGCAAAGTAAACGCCCGATAGTTGAGAGTATGTTAGAAGTGTATTTTGGCGAGATTGATGAAGAATTATCCCAACTAATCGACCCTTTGATTCAACTAGAACCCATCGAGATCGCGCGACTGATTATGCAGCTCGATCGCCGGGAATTACTCGCTCGTTTTGAGCCTGAAAATCCAACGGAATCCTAAATCGGTAGCGCACTCTACGATATGTAGAGTGCATCACATCGCACTTTACTACTATTGATAATTGGTGGGGATTGCTCCCGCCTCAAACTTGCCAGTTTTATGCGAACTCTGCTGCTACCAATCCCTTAAAAAGTAATTTCTGACTTTAGACGGATTTATTTTTTAGCTTCCAGAGCCATAATAAGCAGTAAGGATGAGATCACTATAGAACTGATTTACCACTCATCCCAATGTCACTAATAAGGCCTTCCGTAAGATAAAGCCGAACCCAAACAAAACCTCATCTAAAGATTACAAACACCCCTAGAAAAAAGTTGGGGGCAATTTTCGCTATGCCGAGTTAGGCATAAAAATTAAGGAGGTAAATTATGTTTCAAAGCGAGTTATTAATGTCGCTGTACACTCCAAAACTCGATAGGGGCCAAATGCCAGTAGAAATGCCAGTACAAATGCCAGTAGAAATAGATGTGCCATTTGACCACCCCGATATCGGAGGGCTGATGTTTTTAAGCCCTCAGTTTTTCGTGGCCTTAATCGCCGGAGTCATTATGGCTTTCGGCTTCCAATTCCTGTTAACAAATTTCTCGATCGCCGCCAAGATATCAAATTGGGACGAGGCTTTACCCGACGATGACGATGATGATGATGAGTCCGAAAGTATAGGCAAGAAAGTTCGGAAAATCGAAGGTTTAGTCGGGGGTTGGATTTTAGTCACCGTTAACCTGGCTTTATTTTTGGCTTGTTTTTTGGCAGTCAAACTAACTTCAATTGCCAGCGTAGACGGAGCGGCAATTATTGGTGTGGTCATCTGGGCTGCGTACTTTTTAACCCTGGTGTGGCTCGGTTCTAGCGCCGTCGGTTCCATGATCGGTTCCTTGATAAAAACTGCTTTTTCAGGCGTTCAAGGGCTCATGGGTACTGCTGGTGCTGCGATCGGCGGCAAGATGGCCAGCGACCAAATGGTCAATACTGTAGAGGCATCTGTGGCTGCTGTCCGCCGCGAATTGAGTTCGGCGGTAGACCCGGATAGCATTCGCGAAACACTGCAAGACTATGTGGGTTCTTTGCAGTTACCGAAACTAGATGTTAAGGAAATTCGCGGTCAATTTGAAAAGTTGCTGGGCGATGCAGATATCAAATCTCTTGCGGGAAGCGACGTTCTGAAGAATGTTAACCGCCAGACTTTTGTGGATTTAGTTAAGAGTCGCACAGACTTTTCTCAAGAGGAAATAACTCAAGTTGCTGACCAACTCGAAGGCGTTTGGAAGCAAACTTTCGGCAAGCAGCAAGAGCAGAAAGACCCGAATTTAGAGTTGGTTGATTTTCTCAAGTTTGCGGCTCCCGATTTGCTGAAGTCTGACGAACTCAACGCCAAGCTGTCTCAAATTCTGGAAAGTAGGGAAAACAAATCGGGCTCGGGCTCAGGCGGAATGAAGCGAGCGATGCAGTTGGGTGTCGAAGCTCTTGTCGGCACTGTTTTGTCGCGGACGGATTTGTCTGATTTGGATGTTGAAAAAATCTCTGGTCAGTTGCAACAACTGACAGCACAAGGGACTCAAAAAGCTAAATCTTTTGCTTCTCAGGTGGGCGATAAAGTGCCTGCGCTGCCTTTCAATACAGCTAAGGCTGATGTGGAAAACTACTTGATGAATGCCCAACCTTGGCATCTCAACCGGGAGACAATCAAGCAGGAATTTAGGGATGTGATTTACGACCCGGAAGCTTCTCCGGGGGCTGTCTTGCGTCAGTTAGAAATGTTTAATCCCGATTATTTTGTAGGGATTCTGGGCCGCCGTGAGGGGTTTGCTCCTGAACAGGTGACGGAAATTGCCGAACAGCTTGAAGGTGTCCGACAAGAAGTGTTGGAAATTGTGCAAGCTGCTGCTGGTGAAGAACAGTCTCAAGATTTGCGGAGTCGGATTGAGAATTATTTGCGATCGACCGGCAAGGAGGAATTGAATCCTGAAGGTATCGAGCGGGATTTCCAAGCGCTTTTGGAAGATCGGGATGCTGGTTTTGAGGCTTTGCGCGATCGCCTGTCGCAGTTTAACCGCGATACTTTGGTGCAGTTGCTGGGTCAGCGGGAAGATTTCAGTCCAGAGGAAGCCGATCAGTTAATCGGGCGGCTCGAAGGTTCGCGCGATCGCGTGATTTCTAAAGCTCAAGAATTGCAAGAGCAAGCGCAATCGAAAGCGCAAGAATTGCGACAAAAGGTAGAAGACTATCTCCGCAATACTAATAAGGAAGAACTCAATCCCGAAGCGATCGAGCGCGAGTTTCAAACGCTGTTAAACGACCCGGAAGCCGGATTCAAAGCGCTGAGAGAACGCTTATCTCAATTCGACCGCGATACGCTGGTGCAGTTGCTGTCACAGCGCCAAGACCTCAGCGAAGAACAGATCAATCAGACGATCGACCGAATCGAATCTGTGCGCGACAACATTATCCACGCGCCGCAAATAGTTGCAGATAGAGCTAAGCAGCAGTACGAGGAAGTTACTGCAAAAATTGGCGATTACCTGCGGAATACAAACCTGGAAGAACTCGATCCAGAAGCCATCAATCGGGATTTGACTAAATTGTTTGAAAATCCGAAAGAGGGTGCTTTGGCACTTCGGGACAGACTTTCTCAGGTCGATCGCGAAACTTTAGTCAAGTTGCTGTCGCAGCGGGAAGATTTGAGCGAAGAACAGATCAATCGGACGATCGATCGCGTGCAAGATTCGATTCGCAGCATCGTGAAATCGCCCCGCCGCTTGGCCTCTCGCGCTCAAAAAACAGTCCGCGATTTCCAAGGAAGTTTGGAAAATTACTTGCGGAATACGGACAAGGAAGAACTCAATCCTGAAAGCATCAAACGCGATTTGCAGTTGCTGTTTAGTGAGCCGGGAATGGGGATGCAAAGTTTGGGCGATCGCCTGAAGCACTTCGATCGATCGACTCTGGTAGCATTGCTGTCGCAGCGGGAAGATATCTCGTTCGATGAAGCAAACAAAATTGCCGACCAAATTGAATCTGTCCGCAACCAAATTGTCGAACAAGTTCAAATGGTTCAGGACAAGTTTCAGTCAGCAATGGATGGTATTTTCGGCAAAATCCGGGATTACCTCAATTCCCTCGATCGACCAGAGCTCAACTACGAAGGCATCAAGCGGGACTTACGCAAAGTGTTTGACGACCCGCAGGCCGGATTTGATGCGATTAAAGAGCGTTTAGGTGAGTTCGATCGCGGTACTTTAGTTGCCCTGCTGAGTTCTCGTTCCGATATTTCCGAGACTGACGCTCACCGAATTGTTGACCAAATGGAAGGAGCCAGGGACAGCGTTTTATTGCGATCGGAACGCCTGCAACATGAAGCCAAAAAACGCATCAAACAGCTCAAGAAAAAGACCAAGCAGCAAGCAGAAGATGCGCGCGAAGCGGCAGCAGCAGCAGCTTGGTGGCTGTTCGGTACGGCTCTGACTTCTGTGGTTGTTTCGGCTTTGGCTGGAGCAATAGCAGTTAACGGGATTTCGGGTTTGTTTAGCTAGATTTTCAACGAGTTTGAAATAAAGTTCTCCTGATTCTAGGCTGGCGTTTTGCCAGCCTATTTTCTTTGGAATAATATCAGAGTCCTTCAGGATTCTATAGTTGGCGGAAATACTCTCGATAAATCGAGCGCCAAGTCGTGAAAATAAGGCAGATTAACAGACTCGTTGGGCAGAAAAATCAGCGTCCTGCGATAACCAAATTGGCCAGGGGCATTCTGATACGGATCGCTGTAACATTCCAAGCAAGTTTGTAATAAATTAAATATCCAATAGTTCGAGATTCCGGCTTCAGCATAAAGGGGGAGCTTAACCTGTTTGTCGTAACTCAAAGAAGAATCTGCAATCTCAATCAGCAACAGTATATCCC
The DNA here is from genome assembly GCF_036705085.1 of Microcoleus sp. B6-A1. NCBI lineage: Bacteria > Bacillati > Cyanobacteriota > Cyanophyceae > Oscillatoriales > Microcoleaceae > Microcoleus > Microcoleus sp. B6-A1. The sequence continues at coordinate 40,741 of NZ_JAUBTU010000009.1, read as the reverse complement.
CTGGACAGGGGTGAGAGGATAGATAGTCGTCAGGGCGATTTTGGACGATCGCACGATCGGGTTCTGGTTCGCTGTCATCAGGCAGAATAATAGGTTGTTGTCCCCGCAGTGTCGCCCTTTCTCCCAGCAGCTTAAATAACTCGCGTTCCAAGCGTGTCTCGCAAACCGAGTGAGCGGTACCTTTAGCTGCCATTTTCACAAGTTCTCCCTTGATTAACTCAACTCGATCGTCCTCACCAAAGAACCCCAGTTCTGTGAGGCGATGATATTCCGCTATGGTGAAGCGTTTTGCAGTTGCGATCGACATAACAGCCACCTCAATACAGGTATGTTGCGATTATAGGCGATCGGCGATCGGCTAAACAATGCTAATCATGAGAGCCGCTAACAACAATCTTGTCAAATTTTCCTCATCCTTTGGTTGCACTTTTTCCCAACTTTGGTGAATTTACTCCCCGAACTTATGTCCGGGATCATCTCTGTCTTAAGCAAGATTCTAGCATCACTATTTATTAGGTACTTTAACTTAAGTAGCAAACAAAAGTTTTCTCAAAAATAAGAAAACTGAGCAATACATATTATTTTGGAGGCTTGAATGACCTTTACTACCAGTGCTTACGACCAAGGAAAAGCAGATATTAAGCAGTTGAGTGTAGACGACCAATTAGGTTTGCTGTGGTTTGTTTACACCGAAATGGGCAAGTCAATAACGCCAGCGGCTCCCGGTGCTTCCGGTTCCGAAATCGCTCAGGGTTTGTTCGAGCAAGTCAAGCCGCTGCCCCACGAAGAACAACTACAAGTAATGCGCGACATTGCCTCAAAAGCCAATACCGAAATCAGCCGGATGTACGGCTCGATGAGCCCTGAAACGAAACTGGCTTTTTGGTATTTTCTAGCAGTAGGAATGGACGAAGGAACTATTATTCCTGTCCCTCCAGACTATCAACTTCCCGACGCAGGAAAATCTTTATTAGGAAAGATTGAGGGCATGGACTTCCAGCAGCAAATTGATTTCCTTCGCGGTACAATTTTAGAAATGGGTGCTGAAGCCGCTCCGGGGGCTGGCATTTAAAAATAGGACTTACGAAAAACAACCCGGTTTCTCGGAGAATATTGGGTGTGGTAACGACGCATCTAGGAAGAAACCGGGTTTTTTGCGCCGTTTGATGCGTAAGCTGGTGTGCATTTATATTGTATGTTGAGGGCGGGCTTTCCGGCCCACCCCACAAGAGTGAAAATTTATTTTACCATGCAATTTAAATGCGGATTAGCTTAAGTTCTCAAAAAGATTAGTAAGTAGCTCAAACTAATACGCCGCGCCAGAAACCAGGCTTCTTCAAGAAACCGGGTTTCTGGCTGTTGTGTTTTTTTAGGTTTACGGCGAAGATCCGCACTTTACAGCTAATAACTGAATTCAACGGCTCTGTTTCCCACAACTTCCGGCGCAGCGACTGTTAAACGCATATCTTCGCAGGCAAATGTTAGCAAGGGCTGACCTAAGTTTAAACTGGCAAAAGGACTTTCTTCTGCCACTTCTAATTCGCCTTTAATCAAACCGATGCGAGACTCTAATCCTCCTTTAAACAACAGCAAATTGCTGCTGTCAGCGCTGAAAACATTTCCGCTAAAAGGCAGCGGTAAGGCTAAGCTTTGCTGGCTGTAATTGAGGCTGCACAGTTGACGGTTTCCTTGGCTAACTGTGACGCGGTAGCCTAGCGGTGCTGCCTTTACCGAATCGCTACCTTCCCAACTAAATTGAGCTAATTCTTTAGGAAGTCCCCAAATTTCGCGCCCGCCGGCTACCGAGTTAGGATTGTCTACGTAAATATGGGAAATCCAAGCGCCCCATTTTCCTGCATAATTGGCGATCGCGCTCACTACAATTAACTCATTGTACTCCATCACCGAACCCAACCCGTAGGACGATATATAAATGCCACCTAGGGTTTTTCCTGGCAATAAAGAGACAATTTCTAACTCAGAGGGAACCAAGGGGCGCACTCGTGCCACATCTACCAATTGTAAAGTCTCAACAGCATAACCTTGCAGATTCCAAGGTGCAGATGGATATACCATTTTCAGTGATTAAATTTATGAGCTTTTATATTTATTTTAGCTTGGCGCTTCAAAAAGCAACTATTTTTGGTATTTCTTCACAAGTTGTTAGTAATTTACTTTATTTAAACAAATTAATATGTGACGATTAATTTGATGAATAGTTGACGTGGGTTATCTGTTGTATGGGGGCGGGTTTAGTAATATTGTTAGTAGGAATTAGATATTATTCGTAAAACCCGCCCCTACAGATATTATCAGCGTTAATCCGCTTTAATCTGCGGTTAAAAACCTGCCAATCTACTTACTAGCATAACCCGTACTTACCAAAAACTCCCGCAACTTCCCGAAGAATTGAGAGCGATCGCGTCCTTGATAAACCCTCTCCAACAACTGCCAACCTTCCGCCTCCTGGCCCATGACATACTTGTTCGCCATGAAGGCAGCCAAAACCCCTTTCACCTCCCCATTTTCACTCAAACGCTTGTTAGATTCCAGCCAAAGCTCAGCAGAATTCGTGTATACTTCCACCGGATACTCTTTGCTAACATTTTGCATTTTACCTTGGCGGTACTGCCAAATTTGCAACGGAAAGCGAGAATCAGCGTAATTTGTAAATGCCTCGGAAAATCTGCCGTCCTGACTCTTAAACTCTGGGATATCATTTTTGCCAAAATCGACTATTTCGTAACTCACATTGCCCCAGAAATGCTTGATATGAGTGTATTTGTTAGTTGCCGAGTCGTAGCGGTAAATAAACGAATAATTGCAGCAGCGGACGCCGCTTTTGGTTGACACTAAATCTGCCAGCACTTCCGGTTCCTTGTCGCCGTCTAAATCACGGATTCGTAGCGATAAAAAACGTCCTTCTGATATTCCTTCGCTGGCTCTTTGGTCGGGGTTATCTACTAGAGAACGAGTCGGAATCAGCACTGGTTCTTCTAATAAACTTTTACCGTCGCGGATAATTCTGATGCGGAGATTTTTAGCATTTTCTGCTTCTTTTACGAAAGAAACTTCCGCCCGAACTTTCCCCGCTTCTGAGATTTCTGTTGTTCTCGGCGGGCCGATATTCGCCGGAATTTGGGCGATATATTCGGCAGGAACTAAGGCAGTTCGGCCGGGTTTGGCGATCGCCTGACAGAAAAAAGTTGCGACTTCGGCGCGAGTAACATTCCGAGTAGGTTCTAGCTGTTTAACAGCAGGATAATTGACCACAAGTTGTTTTTCTGTGGCGGCGGCGATCGCACTTCTGGCCAGTTCGGGAATATCCCGCGCATCCTCAAAAGTCGCATCCAAAATCTCAGCCGCAGGCCCCGTAGGTGTATATTTCAAGCCGCTGCTTAAAGCTACCAAAGCCTGCCAGCGGGTAATATTCAAAGTGGGGTTAAAGATACTGCCACTGTATCCAGACATAAAACCCGTCTGATAAGCTTCTCGAATTGCTTTAAAACCCCAGTAATTTGTAGGAATATCTGCAAAGTCGATCGGAGCGCGGACGGTTTTGGCATCGGGAAAAGCCATGCGAACCATCGCCGCAAACTCAGCGCGGCTGACGGGGCGATTCGGGCGAAAAGTGCCGTCTTCGTAGTAGCCACTAATAATTTTTTTCTGTGCTAACTCCTCTATGCAAGCTTGCGCCCAATGGTCGTTAACATCCTTAAATTTGGGTTGAGCAAATGCCGGCGCTACATTCAGACCCGGAAACATTAAATTCCCGATGATTATCCCCAGGGCTACCAGTAAACCGATGATAGCTTGCCATCTGTGCGATCGAATCATAGAACAGACTCCTCTACTTACAAATTGGCGATCGAAACTTTCGGAAAATTTATATAATATCAGGTATATTAACCGGATTTAATACCATTTATTAAAATTTTACCGGCGACTAAGGACACGGCAGTGCCGTGTCCCTAATTTTTCGAGTTCCTATAATAAAGCTTACTTCGACTCTAAAGTCATCTCCATCGCCATTTTTGTTGTGATTGTTAATTCTTGAGAACTGCCAGCATTTTTAGCACTCATTTCGCTATTTGAACTAACAGACTCAGTAGACCGAAAAGGCATTAATCTATCCAAGCGCCTTGTGGCTGCTCCCCGACCCTGAGAAGCAAAATATTTTAGGGTTAAGGTAGTTCCCGGAGGCAGTTGGGGAGAGGTAATATTTTGAGGGTTTGCTTGCTGCTCTATACTTACATTCAGAGAGGCAACTCCATCTTGCCAACTAGCCAATTCATAGGTAGCAATGTTATTCACATTCATGCCGAAATCAGAGGAAGAATAAACGCGCCATTTGGCTCCTTTTCCTACTGCTTCGGCAGGCAGCGGCGAGGCAAGTTGCTCTAGAGACTTAGACATTTGTCCAACCATTTGTTTGAGGTTGTTGTCCGCTTTTTCGGGCAAAATAATGTCACCTCCTTTATTAAAACCGCGATTGTCCATGATGAAAGAGCCTTTCATTCCGACCATGCTTTTGAGTGCGGAACGCATGGCATCTCTGGCGGCTGGCGGGGTATTTCCAGTATCGCCTGTGATATCTGCGTTAGTATAAGCAAACTCGTAGTGAATATCGCCGTTGGGCTCAATTTTAGTGACTTTTGTCTCGAAAGTCATCACCGATACTGGACTTTTAGCCACAGGCGAAGACCGACCCAATGCGGATATTTCCATATCCATTTTTACGGTCATAACAGTTGTTTCTTTGACATCGATAGCTGGTTTTAAACGCAGTTGCTGTCGGGGTTCTACTCCCGGATTTAGCAGTACCACTTGCGGGGTTTTCGGGTTGGGGGCAGGCGCGGATACACCCCTGGATGGCTGCTGCACTAGAAGTGGAGTTTCAGCACTTAGGGAAGCAGGAGAAAGCTCGATCGCCCATCCGGCACTTACCAAACAAAGAGATGCAATAAACTGTATTTTTTTCATGGATTTAATTTCCTGTTATTTGAATGTTAGCCTGTTCCCACAGTCGATCGACTGTCACGAATTTGTAACCTTTATACAAAAGCAATGGAATTATTTTATCCGCCGAATCTGCAACATCTTCGCCGCCGCAATAGCCGTCGTGCAGTACAATAATAGATCCGTTTTCAGTTTGCTGCACGATGCGACTAATAACTTTCTTAACCCCCGGTCGCACCCAATCTTCCGGGACGACACTCCACATTACAGGGCGATATTCCCACTGTTGCAATAACTCTAATGTTCGCGGCGTAAAAATGCCGTTGGGTGGCCGCACGTCCAGGATTAATTTTGGGTCTAAATCGCAAGCTTTGGCAATTGCTTTCTGCGTGTCTTCTAAACTTTGTTTTAGTTCGTGGGTTTTGAGTTTGGGAAACGATATATGCTGATAGCCGTGGAGGCCGATCCAGTGTCCGCGATCGTACACTTCTTTAGCCGTTTCGGGATGCCTGTCCACGCAAAAGCCTAGCCAGAAAAAACTAGCTTTTATGTCGTATTTGTCTAAAACTTTTAACAGTTGAGGTGTGTGCTGACGGTGCGGCCCGTCGTCAAATGTGAGAGCAATTTCTCGGCTGTTGATATCTCCCGTCCACAGACATCTGGGAAAAGCAGATTTGAGGATGGGATGAACGACAGGAAACAGGGGTGCTAGTGGCATTGATTAACCTTGATAAATGCGATCGGGTAGAAATGAAGCTGCGTTACAATAGAATAAAGTTAACTCAATCGAGGTAAATATGACAACTGCCGTTGATATTGGAACGCTAATTGTCCGCACGCCGGGAACTTGCGGCGGCCTCCCCCGCATCGCAGGTACAAGAATGTCCGTTCGGAGCATAGCAATTGACTACAAAGCAGGAATGACTCCTGAAAAAATTGCTGAAGAATTTCCGCATTTGACCTTAGCACAAATTTATGCAGGCTTGGCTTATTATCACGCTAATAAAGATGAAGTTGAGGCGGAGATAGCAGCGTACTACGAAGAGTGCAAGTATTGGGAAGCTGAATACATGGCAGGTAAGTTATCGTGAGTCAAATTCGTCTCTATATTGATGAAGATTCTGGCAACCTTTCGTTGGTAGAATCTTTGCGTAATTCTGCTGTAGAGGTGATGACTACCTCAGACGCGAATAAACTTAGCTCTTCAGATGAGGAGCAGCTAATCTGGGCAACTGAGCAAGGGCGCGTCATTTACAGTTCTAACATGGGAGATTTCTGCCGTTTGCACAGAACTTTTGCTGAACAAAAAAGAACTCATTCAGGAATTATTGTTGTACCTAGACAAAATTACTCAGTAGGCGCTCAGTGGCGGGGAATATTGAATCTAATGGCGGCTAAGTCAGCCGAGGAAATGATAAATCAACTGGAATATTTGGGGAATTATATTAGAGATGAATAACTATTGGTAATAGATGAGCGATCGCCCTTAAAAACTTGCTTAACTCTTTTGATAGAGCCTCAAACTATGTCCGATCGCATCGACCTCTATCTCGCGGTTGATGCGATCGCCCTGCGGTGTCCTCCTATACTGAAAACCAGCATAACTAATCGAAAAACCATCAAGGAGGAACAATGACAGAGGAATATTTAGCCGAACGCACAGTTTCAGCCGTATTTAAGGAAGAAGAACAATTAGACGGCGTAATTCGGCGCTTGCTCGATCGCGGAGTTTCCCGCGACCACATCTCAGTAATGGGAAAAAACTTTCAGTCTAAAACTAAAATTGCCGGCTTTATTACTAAAAAAGATGTAATTTTAGGCGGTCTGCGAAGCGGGGCGATTTTTGGTTCCTTATTCGGTTCTTTTTTGGGTTTGCTAACAGGCGTCGGCGTGCTGTTTATTCCCTTTGTCGGTGCAGTAGTCTCGGCGGGCCCGCTGGGTGCGGTACTGTTGGGTGCTGCTAGCGGCGCGATCGCAGGTTCGGCCGGTGCGGGTCTAGTTTCCGCTTTAGTCGCTTTGGGAATGCCCGAAGACAAAGCAACTATCTATCAAACCCGCGTTGAAGCAGGCGAATTTCTCGTGATGGCAGAAGTTCCCGCAGATAAATCGGGCGAATTTCAACTCTTGCTAGAAAGTGCAGGTGGCGAAGAAGTTTCAGTTAGCGAGATGACGCTGCCGCGCGCCGTCAAAGGTCGCTGCAATAGTCCGGCAGATTTGTCTCCAGAAGTGCGATCGCACCTGTCGGAAGCAGCTCAAAAAACCTTTATGGAATCCTACAACGCCGCATTTGATGAAAGCAACGACTCGATACAAGCCGAACACACCGCTTGGAACGCCATTCACCAGCAGTACGAAGAAGATGAAAACGGCGTTTGGACGAAGCCTTTAGCCAAAGTCTAGTCTTGCAATCGCAGCAAACTAATAAAAAATACAATCAAGCCTCTAGAACTGCGGTTCTGGAGGCTTTTACGATTTGAGATTTGAGATTTGAGATTTTATAATTGTGAAAAACTTAATTTTTAATCATTGGGGAATGGCTGAAAGTCTCATGAGTTTTTGAAAGTGGTATTGCACTAGGTTGCGTTGTCAAGTACAATCTATAGGCTTACGATATAAAATTGAGTTAAGCAAATGCAAAAATACGTTTGTACAGTTTGCAATTACGTCTACGATCCAGCAGAAGGCGACCCCGACGGAGGCATAGATCCCGGTACTGCCTTTGAAGATATCCCCGACGATTGGGTTTGTCCCACTTGCGGGGCGGCAAAATCCGATTTTGAACCAGAATAAGCGAGAAAAAATTTGTCCGATCGAATGCTCAAAATTACAGTCATTGGCGGTGGTGCTGCAGGTTTTTTTAGTGCAATTACCTGTGCCAAAACCTACCCACAGGCCCGCGTCACTTTACTAGAAGCTGGCCGGCAACTCCTGGCCAAAGTTCGCATCTCTGGCGGCGGGCGCTGCAACGTTACTCACGCTTGTTTTGATCCGGGCGTTTTAGTGCAGAATTACCCCAGAGGTGGAAAAGCTCTGCGCGGTGCTTTTACTCGATTTCAACCGCGCGATACTGTTGAATGGTTTGCCAGTCACGGTGTGAAGTTGAAAACCGAAGAAGACGGGCGAATGTTTCCGACCACAGACGATTCGGGGACAATTGTTAACTGTTTGATCCGCGCTGCTGAGGATGCAGGCGTGAAAATTCGCACCGGTGATGCAGTAGTTTCTGTAAAGAAATTAACATTGGAGGGCGGGCACGGGGGCACCGCCCCTACATTTGAAATTGAGTTGAAATCTGGGGAGAGTTTTAAGTGCGATCGCATTCTTCTCGCTACAGGCAGCAATCCTTCGGGTTATAAGTGGGCAAAAGAGTTAGGTAATACTGTAGAACTGCCTGTTCCTTCTCTATTTACTTTTAATATTTCCGACAGCAGAATCAAAGATTTAGCCGGAATTTCTGTTCCTAATGCTAAGGTGAAATTGCCGGGGGCTAAATTAGAACAAAGCGGGCCTTTGCTAATTACTCACTGGGGTTTAAGTGGGCCTGCTGTACTCAAACTTTCGGCTTGGGGTGCGAGATTTTTGCACGATCGCCATTATAAAACATCTGTGCTGATTAATTGGCTTCCCCAGTACAATGCGGAAGTTTTGCGGCAGCAACTGCTAGCGGTGAAGTCGCAGTTGTCGCACCGATTGATTGTCTCTAGCTGTCCGTTTCCGGTGCCGCGCCGCCTCTGGGAACGTTTGACCAGTTCGATCGGCATTGACGAGCAAAAACGCTGGGCCGACTTATCTAACAAAATCCTCGATCGCCTCCTGCTAGAACTCGTTCAAGGCGAATATCAGATTGCCGGAAAAGGCGCATTTAAGGAAGAGTTCGTCACCTGCGGCGGTGTCAACCTCAAAGAAGTCGATTTCAAGACAATGGAAAGCCGCCGCTGTCCCGGACTTTTCTTTGCTGGCGAAATCTTGGATATCGACGGCGTGACGGGCGGTTTTAATTTCCAAAGTGCCTGGACTACGGCGTGGTTGGCGGGGAACGCGATCGGCAAATGATACGATTTTAGATTGGGGAATACTTGCTCTATAAAGGTTTGGGAGTTGCGAGCGCGCGATCGGCTTGCCTGTATTAAATTTTGTGTTATTTTTGAATGAAGGCGCACCAAATGTGTGTCAACTTCAGCTTGTAGACAAAATTCGCAGTTTTGCGAAGTTAACATCGGGTGAGATACATGAAAAACTTGAATCTACAAACCCTAAAGTTCGATCGCAACCTTGAGGGCCATCTTGACTCACCTTTCATCGAAAAAAATGGCTTGCTGGAATTCAACCCCAAATTTATCACTCCCGAATTTTTAACAACCTGGACGTTTGAAACACACCTGTACGACGAACAAGTTGCGATCGACCACTTTGTCATCACATTTCCCAGCCGAACCGAACTCGAAAACTACGCCGCATCTTTCCGCCCCTTCGACGCCAAAACAGTTGAAGGCCCAGACTTGTTCCCAATTAACTTTTGTTCGGGAAACATTAACGTTCCCTCCGATTTGTGGCTGCATTTAATGACCTTATTAATGCCAGCGGGCGGCTTAGTAGTATTAGATGCGCCCCACGCAGCGGGCGACCAAAAAAACCGCTTCCAGCAAGAAAGAGGATTAACAGCAGTCCACCACGTCGCGCTTCGAGTCGAAAACGTGCAGAATTCTGCTAAAATATGGCAAAATAAAAACTTTAAACCCCTGTCCGATCGAGCTTTAGATTACGGCTCATTAACTCAGTGGTTTCTGCAAAACCCCGCCGGACAAATCATCGAATTAATCGAGCGCCACCCCGGCAACAACGCCACCTTTGACTGCAAAAACATCGCAGGTTTGCGTCTCAGCGAAGATAAAGTCAGTAGTCAGTAGTCAGTAGTCAGTTGGCAGTAGTCAGTTGGCAGTAGTCAGTTGGCAGTAGTCAGTAGTCATTAGTTAACGGTTAACAGTTAACAGTCAACAGTCAACAGTCAACAATGCCCAATTCCCAATTCCCAATTCCCAATTCCCAAATCTATGGTTGCAATAAAAATCCCCAAAGTCACCATTCAACCCCCAACATTCAACTCAGTTGAAGAAGAACGCCGCCACCGCAAACAGCGTTTAGCCGCCGCATTCCGATTATTTGCCCGCTTCGGATTCAGCGAAGGAATTGCCGGACACATCACCGTCCGCGACCCCGAACACCTAGACCATTTCTGGGTTAATTCTTTTGGAATGCACTTTAGTTTAATTCGAGTCAGCGACCTAATTTTAGTCAACCACAAAGGCGAAGTAGTTGAAGGAAATAAACCCGTAAACGAAGCAGCATTTGCCATTCATTCCCAAGTGCACAGCGCCCGCCCCGACGTAATTGCAGCAGCCCACGCTCATTCTCCCTACGGCAAAAGTTGGTCGAGTTTGGGCCGCCTGCTTGACCCGCTGACGCAAGATGCTTGTTCTTTTTATGAAGACCAAAGTTTATTTGACGATTACACCGGAGTTGTTTTGGAAATCGAAGAAGCTAAACGCATCGCCAAAACTTTAGGTGAGAAAAAAGCGATTATTTTACAAAATCACGGACTGTTAACAGTAGGTCAAACAGTAGATGAAGCGGCTTGGTGGTTTATTGCAATGGAACGTTCTTGTCAAGCGCAGTTAATGGCCGAAGCAGCAGGAAAACCCATTCTCATCAAGCCGGAATGTGCGCGTTTGACACAGCAGCAAGTAGGGTCTCACCGCATGGGATGGTTTAGCTTTCAACCGCTTTATGACATGATAGTGCGTCGGGAACCTGACTTATTAGATTAGAAACTCGGCGGTTGAAACCGCTAGTACACAAACACCGTCCGCCTGCGGCGAATAAAGAATGAAGGGGTATTAAAGCCGGATTTAGTATCAGAAGTGAAAAATTTATAAATTTATGCTGACACGGATTCCAGCCAAGCTATCAAATCCTCTTGACTGGTAAAATCTAACAAGATTTCTCCTAAATCATCTAATTGTTCGAGAGATAACTGCTGGATGCGAGTTTGAACTTCTGGTGGGATTTCGCCAGTGCGCCGCGCGATTTGACGCAGAATTAATGCTGTTTGCCCCTCAATTAGACCTTCTTGGCGACCTTCTTGGCGACCTTCTTGCATCCCCTTAATAACAGCACCGCGTTGGTCTTCAAAGAACATTTCCCGCTTTTCTAATGATGCTAACTCGTCAAGGTTTAAGGTAGACCTGTTAGCAATGTTAAAAGCTGTTTGAATTTCGGGTACTGACGCCAATTTATCCGGTATTTCCTCCAGTTCAGGAGCATTTTTTATAAAATAAATCCAGCTTTGAATCAGATTTTCAACTTGTTCTAATTTTTTGTTAAACTTTGGTAGTTCAACAAAAACTAACTCTATTTCTCTATAATACTCGAAGTTTTCTTCGACTTCTTTAAATACAAAATGTGAGAGAAACTTTTCGGTATTTTCAAACAGGATAAAATCCGTAATTGTGAGAGCAATGAGAGGATTTAATTTTGAGTAGCCTTCTCTGCGTTTGAGTTGAGTGGCGTAGGTTTTGGCTGCATTATATATGACGCGCTTAGTAAAAGCTTCTACATTGATGACCTGCATTTCGATAATTACAGTTTTGTTGCCCGTAATTTTTGCTTTGACATCCAGGTAAGTGTCTTTTAATCCAGTAACGCTAGGCGCGGCGTAGGGATCTATGATTTCTAAGTCTTTAATTGTCGGCTCTCCGTTGTAGAGCATAGCATTGAGGAAGCTAATCAAAACTTCTTTGCTCTGGGGCGAAGCAAAGATTTTTTTGAAACCAAAATCTGTCTTAGGGTTGATGAAATTCATAATTGATAATTAGTAAATGGTGTTTCAATGTGATAATTATATCACAAAATTCCTTCCATTTCTAAATCTTCAATTATCTGCAATCCGCGCGGGTCGCCAACTCGCAAAAGTGAAGATTTAGCATCTTCCCGCACGCCCATGTCTTCATCTTCTTCTAAAGCTTCAATTAGACCATCGATCGCCCCAGCGTACACTATATTATTCGGCAATTCTCGCGCCAGTTGCCCGATCGCCCAAGCGGAATTACTTCGCACAGCAGACACAGCATCTCCCCGCAGCGCTTCAATCAACGGCGGAATCGCCGCAATCACCACATAGTAACCAACTTTTGCCATTTGACCCAGAGAACTCGCCGCCCACAAACGCACCGCCGAAATATCAGTTTTCAGAGAATCAATTAAAGATGGCAAAGCGCGGTGGTCCCTGCAATTTCCCAAGGCCCAAACTACCCCTTTGCGAACGTAACCGTTCCAGTCGCGGTTAAGCTGAAGAATCAGCGGTTCCACAGCATCGGGACTCGGATTTCGCCCCAAAGCATAAGCCGCGCTGACTCGCACCAAGGGGCAACCGTCTCTCAATAAATTAATTAAATGCGAAATTGCTCGATCGTCCTGCAGTTCGCAAAAAGCCCGCGCCGCAATCATCCGGTGCTGAGGTTCCGGGGATGCAAGCATTGGCAGCATTTCATCGGGATCTGGCAGCGGGGGTTCGGATTCGTCAAAATGATCCAAAGGGCTTTCCAGTTCCGTGTCAGTATCAAGGGCGTTGGAGTAGTCGTTATTGTTCATAAAAAAACTTTACCGCACAGAGGATGCTCCTAAGCAACTCAGTCAGCAGTCAATAATTGTAGGGTGCGCGCGATATTGCACCATTGTCAGCAACAGGCTTTCCGGCCTGTTCCACAAGAAGAAAATTTATCTTTTGTGGAACAGCCCGAAAAGCCTGTTCATAAAAGGCTAATTGAGAATGGTGCAACATATGAGTTACTACAAACGAATATCTCTGCTTTTACTTAAGTTGGTAGTGAGGAATTCAGTCCTCATAATTTGGATGAATCAGGACTTTAGCCCTGATTCCAAACCAGTAGAATTTATTTTTCAAAGAGACTTGAGCATCGAGACGGAATGACTTTGATAGCCTAATTTTTGATAGAGATTCACCGCCGGCTGATTGCTCAGAAATACTTGCAAACCAATTTGCAGATCGCCCCTTTCCCGCGCCCAATTTTCAGCATGAATAACTAAAGCTGCACCGACTCCTAGACGGCGATGTTCCGGTGCTACGTACAGCAAAAAAATGTGAGCGTAGCGTTCTCCGGTGGTTTGGTCGATCGCATTTCCCAACCACAAACATCCGACAACCGATGTCAGATTTTGGGCTTGAGATTGGGGATTGAGATACTGCGAGGGAAGCGCCGGCAAAATTTCTGCCTCTTCCTGGGTGTTTTTCTGGCACTCTACCCACCAAACCGGCGTCTGGTTAGAAAAATACTGCTCGACAGTTTGAGCCAAATGTCCCAATTCCCGCTCCGGGTAAAGCTCTTGGTATGTCCGGTGCATAAACTTTACCAGTTTTGCTCGATCGAGTCCCGATCCCGATCGCAGCCAGTAGCCCGGTATTAGTTGAGCAGACATCAACTCAGCGGACACGGAAAGCGGAATAATTTAGCCCCAAGAAAATTGGGTTCACTACTGCCGCTTGCTTTTGGGGGATCGCTTCCTCAATCGGTGCCGGGGCAGCCATGTCACCAGGCAAAAAGATGCGAGCACTGACTGCTACCAGAGCCGCGAAAAATACTAATACCGCTATAAATGGAGCAATGTATTGACGAATGATTGCCATAACTGCAAAAACTTGATTATTGAGTTGATATTATCAAGTGTACCATACAAATCTTGTCAGCTATAATGGTTAATTGGACACTTAGCTCAAGCCGGAGCGATCGCCGCCAATACCAACAAACAGAAAATATAATATTATGAGTGCCTCGCCTGCTGTTTATGAAGCTCTAGCTAAATCAATTGTTTTTTTGAATCAAAAGCCGAGCGCGCAAAATGAAGTTTCGACTTTCCTAGATACTAATGGCTACTATATCGATCGCATATTCGACGACCCCGAAACCAACTTTTATGCGATCGGGTTCGGTTCATCCAATCCCGAAAACCCGCCCGCCCTCGTATTTAAAGGTACAGACTTCATCGACGGCGACGCTATCTTTTCCGACTCGCGGGACATTGGTGTACCTGAATTTGAAAAGAACAAAGATAATATCCAAAATTGGCTCACAGAAATCGGTCAAAATACTGGTAAAAACCCCAGCAAATTATTGCCCGATGTCATCGGGCACAGTTGGGGCGGAGCCGTCGCTCAAATTGTAGCAACCGAATACACATCTCTGATCGGCGATATCTTTACTTTCAACTCTCCGGGAGTATCAGCGAGTACATTCAACACTTTTCGGAGAAATCTCGGCAGAGTCGGCAACAAAAATGTCACTCACTACATTGTCAGCGGAGATGTAGTCAGCTTGTTTGGCGAAGCATTTATTCCGGGTAAAGTATTTATCCAAAGCTTTACAGATCCGAGTATTAATCCCTTAACTGTTTTGGCAAAACATCGAACTGAAAATTTGTTAACTACTCCGCCCGTGGGTTTTTTGCAGAGGCAAATTTCCGTAGAACAATTAAACAGCCCTGAATTTACTTATAACAACGATTCAGATTTTAACGAGTTTATCGCTGCCATGAATTTGGCCCTGCCCAATGTGTCAGTAGCGATCAGAAGCAGAGGCGGTGCAGAGAGTGTGAGAACAGCACCAGAATTTTCTTTTGTGCAGTTAATCAGACAAATGCAATACGGTTTAGCTCCCTTACAACCGAATTATTTATCAGGGGACGCTCGCAACAATACTGCTACGGGGGGCCCTGGAGAGGATACAGTTATCGGCAACGGCGGTAACGATACTCTCAGAGGCAATCGAGGTAATGACAGCATCACCGGTGGTGATGGCGACGATTTCTTGTACGGCGGCAGAGATAACGATTATTTGGACGGTGGCGACGGAAACGATTTGGTTTCCGGCGAGTTTGGCAACGATTTTTTAATTGGTGGCGCCGGGCGCGATCGCTTTGTATTGGAATCCGGCGGCGGAGCCGATGTGATTGTAGATTTTCAAGATAGTCAAGATTTAATTACACTGTCGCGGGGTCTAACTTTTCCTCAAATTAGAGTAACCCAAGCGGGTGACGGAGCTTTAATTACTATCCCCGTTACTGGGGAAATTCTTGCTACTCTCAGAGGCGTAGTTGCCAGCGATCTTACGCGGGTAGATTTTGTATAGCTTTAGGGCTAGAAAAATTTGTAGTTTTGGTGGTGCGAAACCGGGGAGGGTTTTGTAAAAAATTTTTTGTATACAACAAAAAACCTGCTAAATCTGCCCCTAAAAAGCAACGAAATATGACCCATTAATATGGTTAATAACCGGAGTTTACAGTAAACTTAATTAAGTAGCTTAAACACTAATTCCCAATCTAACGACAGGAAATAAAAAAATATGTCCTCTTCTCCCGCCGCTTACGAAACTATAGCCAAGCAACTTGCTTACATAGATAACAACCCCCAGTCTCAAACTTTAGTTCAAACAGGTTTGAGCGCTGCTGGCTACCAAATCGATCGCACCTTTGACGATCCCGGAACTGGATTTCACGCGATCGGCTTAATTTCCACCACCCCAGACAAACCGCCAGTTTTGGTATTTCGCGGCACCGACTCCCCCACAGACGATCTTGCCAACGCAGACAAGCGCGGCGTCGGTTTCAACCAATTTGAAGCCAACAAACAAGCATTAGGAAATTGGCTGACACAAATCAGTCAAGATACAGCCAAAAACCCCAGCCGCTTGCCACCAGACCTTCTCGGACACAGCTTGGGCGGCGCCATAACGCAACTAGCAGCCACCGAATTTACCTCTACTATCGGAGATGTTGTCACCTTCAATTCTCCCGGAGTTAGTCAGAGCACAGTCAATACATTTAAGCAGAAAGCCGGCGCCGGGAAAAATGTAACTCACTACATAGTTAGCGGGGATTTTGTTAGTTTGGGAGGAGAAGCTTTCCTACCCGGAAAAGTAGTTCTTCAAACATTTACTAACCCGATTATCAACCCACTACTTGTCTTGGACAAGCACGGCCAAAGCGGTTTGTTAACTTCTCCACCTCCAGGCTTGACTCAGACCGAAATCTCTGTAGACCAGTTGAACCGCCCTGATTTCACTTTTACAGATTCAGATTATTTAGAACTGTTAGCTGGCTTAGACTTTGCATTACCAGAATTTGGAGATGCGCTGCAATCGCGCAGCACAGTAGAGCAATTGAGAACCACTCCCGGAAAAGGCTTTTTTGGAAGTTTTAGGGCAATGCAAACTGCTCTCGATCCATCCCAAATTAATAATTTAGTCGGCGACGATGCCAACAATACAGCATCAGGTTTGGCAGGGGACGATATTATCACTGGCAATGGGGGAAACGACACTCTCATCGGCAATGGAGGTAACGATATTATCAGCGGTGGCATGGGTAACGACCAGTTATTCGGCGGCAAACGAGATGACAATTTGAACGGGGGAGAAGGAGACGATACGCTCGTTGGCGGAGTAGGTGCTGACCTCTTGATTGCCGGCGCTGGACGCGACGTGTTTGTGCTGGGAATTGGGGCTGGTACAGACACACTTATTGACTTTAAACAGGGTGAAGATTTAATCGGTTTGACCAAAGGTTTGAGCTTTAACCAACTGAGAATTACTGAAACGGAGATTTCAACGGGGATCGAGGTTGTCAGCACAGGTGAAGTTCTTGCCAGTTTCTTCGGCACACTAAATACTCCGCTTACAGCTAGCGATTTTAGGTCGATTTAGTTAGCAATACCGATATGGGGTAGGGACACAACATTGTTGTGTCCTCTATTTTGTGCCGCCACGTAGGAACGTCAACAGATACAATTTAATTCAATACGGTTCAGTTAAGCTCGATCCCCCCTAACCCCCCTTAAAAAGGGGAGTAGGGGGTGGGACAAGAACTTACTCTTGCGTCCCCCTTCTTAAGGGGGATTTAGGGGGATCTCCGAGGAATAAATAGTTTTAACTGAACCGTATTGCAATTTAATTAATCAAAATCGTCGAGTCCTGGTCTGGGCATAGATGCTAATTTTTTCTCATCGTCTAGGGGCAGAAAGAAAATCGTCAGCATACCGGGAATCACAGCCAGCGCGCTCATCAAAAAATAATTTTGATAGCCGAGACTCGCCTGCAAGTAGCCGCTGAAAACGCCCGGAATCAGCACTCCTGCGGCCATAAAAGCCGTTGTAATTGCATAGTGAGATGCTTCGTATTCAGGGCGGACAGTCCGCATCAAGAACACTGTATAGGCAGCTACGCCAAGTCCGTAAGTAAATTGCTCGATCGAATTTACAGCATAAGCCCATTCAATCCCCGGTTGATTGATGGCCAACAGCCAATACAGCACGTTAGTCGAATTTTGCAGAATTGCCGTCGGCCACATCCATTTTTTCAATCCTTGTTTGGCAATCAAATAGCCGCCCAGCAACCCTCCAATTAACAGAAACATTACCCCTAAAGTACCGGATAATAAGCCCATATCCGACGTAGAAACTGCTAATCCTCCTTTCTCAACTTTATCCATTAAAAAGGGAGGAGCCATTTTAAACGTCAAGGCATCGCCTAACCTAAAAATTAAGACGTAAGCCACAATCCAACCTATTTTATCTTGCTGAAAATAGGTTTTGAATGCTTCGATAAAGCTGGTTGTTCGTTGGGGGGTGTCGGATTCCAGATCGTAATTGCGAGGATAGGGAAGATACCACCGCTGAAAAAGATATATCAGCACAAATATAATCGCACAAATGCCAAAGGCTGTCGCCCATCCGTAGTTAAGCGCCGACACGCTAAAATCCGAACCGAAAAGTGACAGCGGAATGTTTTGATATATTTTGGTGTCACCTGTATTTCCGCTGACTAAATGCTGTTCTGCCAGTTTCCCCGCTAAGAACACCAATAAACCGCTACCGGCAATGACAGCACCTCTATAAGCCGTGTTGCGAACCCCGACAAATAGTGCTTGTTGGTCTTTATTTAGAGTGTTTAAATAAAATCCGTCAATGGCGATGTCGTGAGTAGCTGACACAAAGGCGATCGCCGTAAAGATCACAAGTGATATAATAATCGGTGCGGGCGTTAATACACCAAAAGCCAGGAAAGCAAACAGGAAAGCACAAATGATTTCGGTTGTTAAAATCCATTTGCGTTTGGTGGAATACAAATCAACAACTGGGCCCCACAAACCTTTTAATACCCAGGGAAAAGACAACAGACTTGTCAATCCGATCAATTCGTTGCTGGTTCCCATACCTTTCAAAAAAATCACCGACATTAAATTAACGACGGTGTAAGGGAGACCTTGAGCGAAGTATAATACTGATACCCACAATCCAGCGTTATGCTTTTTTTCCATTGGAGATATATTTTACCTAGTTACTTATTTGATTTACTGAGTGCGATCGACAATTCCGGTCAATTCAACCCCTGGCATCACAGTATATGCCATTCCGATGCCAGCGGCAGCCATATAAATAGTGCATTTTAGCATCATTCTGACTCACAAATGTTTTCATTTTTGGAATAAGCCTGCAAAAGATGTTCTCCGTTAAAACTTAAATCTTGCACCATTGTCAAGAACAGGCAAGATGCCTGTTCCACAAAGAGTGTATTTCTTGTGGAACAGGCATCTTGCCTGTTCCTAAACAAGTAATTGACAATGGTGCAATATCTCAGTTAAAATGAACGAGGTAAGCGCGAACATTCTTGTCCCAGTCAGAAGTGTCATAAGTTCGCAGCAGTTCCAAAGCACTTTCTTCTATCTGATATGCAGTTTTTGGACTATTCACCGGACGTTCGGGACTGTCAGGATTAACAACAATTAAACCTGCATCTAGAAACTGATGCACCGTTTGGCAGCGCACAGTTTCCCGCGTGTTTGGTGTATATTTTTTACTGTACTCCTCCTCCATAAATTCCATAATTGGTGTGATTCCCCGAAGTGGAGATTTCGCCAATTCCCAAGCATCCTTTGGCTTGAGGTCAAGCAAAGCCAGAAGGGTTAAGGCGGAACGTTCGTTAAGCTGACCTTTTGGAAAACCCAGCGCTGCAAGTATTTCTAGAGATTCATCAATACGGTTCTTGATTGTGATTGGGCTATTTTCTAACGGATTTGTCGCCTTCAGCAGTTGTCTCTCGACAAGTTGATCAATCTCCCGCTGTGTAGGAAATATTTCTCCTATTTGAGCGCCAAGTAACAGTAATTGCTCTACATTAGGATACTTCAAATTGCGTAAATCCGTAGCATTAACTTGAGTGTGTCCGTTGAACAGTCGAAAAAACGCATCTACCAAACTCGAATTTAGATAAACGGCCAATCCCCGCGCTAGGGTGAGGTCTAATCCGCGTCCCTGTTGGTGAAAGTAATTCAAATGGTTCTCAAAACCAACGCGAGAACTATTAATTTTATGGGCATCCCAGACAACTGCAACAATTCGCTTTTTCTCTTCCTTTGAGGAGAAGCGCTTGCTCAAAACATAATGTTCGTTAGGTACGAGGAGTGTAGCAGTTTTTTCCGTGACAGCTAAAGCTTGATGCTTTCTCGTGGCTGTGGGATATTCAACACCGCCCGTGGAGAAGTGGGCGGGATAAATCAGCGGAACTGTACCGTTCTCAGGTTTTAGCCGCAAGTCAGAGCGAACACGAAAATCTACAACTTTTCCGGTGGAAACTGTTAAGCCTAATTCCTCTAGGGTGCAAGTAAATTGAGCCATTTGCTCGACTACTTTCTGGCTGACAGAATCCGGTAAAATCCGAATAAATTGCTCGGAATCATTGGGATTAATTAGGGCGGTATAGGGCAGTTGGTGAGATAAAATCAGGTCATCGCCCGCGCTGCTGCTTGAGGTAATTAGTACAGTATTTGGCTGTTCTATTTGTTTGGTGGCGCGCACAATAATAGTTTCTTGCAGCACTGCATCATCGCGAAATGGCAACTGTCGGGATTCAAAGATGTGTAGTTGGCGTAAAGCCATCATTTGAAGGAATACTTTGCGGAAATCTCGAAAGTATAAACCGTTGCAAAAGCTGCGGGGAGTAATCGACACTAATTCACCGTTTGGTTTGAGCAGGTGAGCGGCCGCAACTGTGAAGCCAGCGTAGAGATTGCTGGTTTCTAGTCCTATAGAACGCAGCAAGGTTCGGGCTTGGGATTTAGCGTCTATCTTGGCGTATGGAGGATTGATAATTGCATGGGTAAATTCCCGTTTTACTGGTTGTTTAAAGAGATTGGGCTGCAACATATCGGCGCTGTCTTGAATAAAATCAATTTCGCGAACCTCACAGGTAAAAGTTATCCCAAAACGCTGACATTCAATACTGCATAATTCTAAAGTTTGCTTGAGGTATTCAATCAAAATAAGGTCAATTTCATAAGCTGTAACGTGAAGGCTGTGCGGTTTGTTTGGGCGCTGGCAAAGTTCGCAAACAACGGCTGCTAACAGCGAACCAATTCCTGCACCGGCATCTAAAAGCGATATATCGGGACAGTTAAATTCAAACATTCCCGCCATCAAACTTGCGACTGAGGAAGGTGTTAAAAATTGTCCCTTTTCTCCTCTCTGGCTTTGCTGTAACTTTCGGGTTGCTTCTTGACGCCAGCCATCTACTCGATCGAGTAAATTGCTTGCAGTTGAGTAGCTGTTACCCGGAAGGGCTAGGGTTTGAAAGTGCGGTACTATCATTTGTTCAAAAAGTGCGATTTCGAGTTCAGTTTATTTTCGCCCAAATAGGAATCTATACGCTATCATATTACCAGTTTACTCTCTTCCCATAACAGCAAAGGGCAGCCATGAGTCAAGAAAATTTTACATTTCTCCTTGATAGCGAAAAAAAAGATGCGCTGAAGGCGATCGCTACTGTCACAGATCGCGATTTAACTTATGTTTTGAACGAAGCGATCGCTTCTTACCTGGAAATCTATCAATGGCTGCTTGATGAAATTAACAAAGGCGTTGCGGAGGCGGAAGCTGGAGACTTTGCCAGCGATGATGAAGTCCAAGCAGTTCTTGTGAAATTAACAAGCGGTTAGTTGCTTGTTTTTGAGGCGGTTTACTCATAATCAATCTGTTTATTTATTACTGACATTAGATTAAAAAATTGCCGTTGACAACACAAAACTGTACCCTTGTGCGAAAATGTCAAGCGGACGCTCAAACCAAAAGTCCGTAAAGGACTGTTAAACGCTCTCTCACACATTTCTGATGCGAAATACCAAAACATTCTTTTTGTCAAGCTTGTTCCTGATTGGCTTAACAATTAGTTTTCTGCTGACTCCTGGTTGGTTCTCCAACTTCCCATCCCGCGCGATCCTCTTCGAGGGCTTCGCTAACGCAACTATGCCCCCGCAAACTCAAGCCGCCGAATTTCGCGCATTCTGGGTGGACGCCTTCAACCCTGGCTTCAAAACGCCTCAAGAAGTCACAAAATTGATCGCAGACGCGCAGCGGGCAAATGCCAACGCGATCGTTGCCCAAGTCCGCCGCCGTGGCGATGCCTTTTACACGAGTGCGATCGAACCCCGCACCCTCGATCCCAACGTTCCCCCCGGTTTCGATCCCCTGCAAGATTTGATTGACAAAGCCCACGCCGCAGGCATTGAAATACACGCTTGGATGGTGACGCTGCCGGTGGTTTCGGGCACCAAACTTCCCGCCGGTCACGTTTGGCAACAACACGGGCCTTCGGCCCCAGGAAACGACAATTGGGCAATGCTGACTTACGGTGGAGAAGCCCAAGGCTATCTCGATCCCGGCCATCCAGACGCCGTAGATTATACTGTTTCCGTGTATTTGGACTTGCTGAAGCGCTACGATGTGGACGGTGTACAGTTGGATTATGTGCGCTACGGCGGGCCGACTTGGGGCTACAATCCGACTGCGATCGCCCGTTTCAATCAGCAAACAGGTCGATCGGGCAAACCCGCACCCACAGATCCCGCGTGGATGCAGTGGCGGCGCGACCAGGTGACAAATTTAGTGCGGAAGCTTTATGTAGAAAGCCTTGCAATTAAACCGCGTGTTAAAATTACCGCCGCCACGATCGCCTGGGGAGACGGCCCCACAAACGATGCAGGGTGGTATCAAACGCAGCCTTACAAAGAAGTATTGCAAGATTGGCGCGCTTGGCTGGAAGAAGGGATCGTAGACATGGCGATGCCGATGACTTACCAGCGCGAGTACAAACGATCGCAAAAACTCGCTTATGACCGCTGGATCGAGTACGCTAAAGACCACCAGTATAACCGCCAAATTGCGATCGGCCCCGGCAATTACCTCAACTACATCGAAGACACCCTAGCACAGGTTCGTCGCGCCGAACAGCCGTCTGCGAAAGGAAATCACGTCGCAGGTACGGTGCTCTATTCCTACGCTAGCAGCAACGTGTACACGAATGTGGAACTGCGATCGGGCGGCAGCGGAGATTTGCCCCGCCAGCCTTGGAAATACGTTCCCCAAAGCAACGATTTGTTCTACACCGCGCTTTCTGTGACGAGTCAATACGTTGATGCTGCGACGGGCAAAACCTATGAAACACAGCCTGTCTGGGCGACAGCAGCAGCCGTTCCCGATATGCCTTGGAAGTCGCGGCCGACTACAGGTGCGATCGCCGGAAATTTGCAGCAGTGCGCTCAAACTTGCGATGGTGCCAGCTTGACATTGCAGTCGATCGATGCTGCGGGCAAAGTGCGCCAACTGCGCGCGGATGGTAAAGGATGGTTTGGGGCGATCGAGCTTTCACCCGGTTCTTATCAGTTGAAAGTTGACGGAAGTCAAATTCAACAAACAGTTAATGTTGTCGCCGGTGAAGTAACAAAAGTAAATTTCGCTAGTTTGTAGCGTGTCAGCTTAGTCGGAAATACCCCAGGGTTAGTAAGGTGCTTATGGCGTACCTTACTAATTCATGAATAACCTATTTATAACATTCATTTAAATAAAAATTCTAATAATTGCAGTCGGTTTTAACCGACTTAGGAATGAGAATTATACCAATTTCATAAAGTAGCGCTAGATATTACCCCCCCAACCCCCCCTTATTAAGGGGGGGCTAAGACTTCATCCATAGCACATCTTTAGAAAAATGGTATTAAATCTCAAGCCACAACGGCTGGCGTTTCTGGTATTCCCCCAATATTAAACTGCGGGCAATGTTTGGGTCGATCGCCAAACGGTGTTGTGTGTTTTTTGTGCCACACAACACCGTATTTTATTCACAATTAAAGCTAACTGAAGGTAAATTGCGTTGTGCTGCTCAGGTTTAGGGTACTGGGTGCATCCTGAACGATCGCAATTAACTCAAGGGGCTGTGCAAATCCATTGTTCTTGAAAATTCCCATATCTGCATTGACAGCCCCTCCTTGCAGGGAATTGGGGACGGATCTGAGCACGTAGCTACTGCTCGACCCACCCAGTTGAATGACATCCTCACCGATTCTGAAGTCTAAGATGCGGGCAAAATCGCTCAGACCATCAATGCCAATGTTACCATTGAAAAAGTCCGCAGCATTGTCTAACAAGCCGTTGCCATCATCATAACGGGTTTGCCCGAGCTCTCCGAGCACAAAAGTATCTGCTCCTGCACCGCCAATTAGCACATCAATTTCACCCTTGCCTCCTCCTCTTTCGGCACCTGTAATTCGATCGCTCCCGTTACCCCCGGAAAGAACGTCACTTCCTCCATTACCAAATAGCTCGTCGTTCCCGTTACTGCTTACGAGAATATCATTTCCGTTACCACCACTAGCATTGATGTTTGCTGATACATTAGTTGTATTCAGGCGATCGTTGCCTTCTCCCCCCGTGAATTGGATAAATTCGACACCGCTTGTCGCGCCTAGATTGCGGACACTTAACACATCATCGCCACCGCCACCGTTAATTGCATTGAAACTCTCTATGCCTGTGGTTGTTAAGGTTACGGGGACGAGATTGGTGCGCTGCAATACAATGTTCAAGCCCGATTGGGTGAGATCAATATTATCCCCTTGCGCGATCGAACCGTTGAATAATAAGTTATCGCGACCGCTGTCGCCTTGAATCAAATCGCTGCCGTCGCCATCCACCCATTCAAATGCGTCATCGCCGCTGCCACCGATCATCGTATCGTTGCCCTTGTCGCCAGCTAGGAAATCAAACCCATCGCCACCTTCTAGCAAATCCGTATCGTTACCACCTCGCAGGTTATCGTTTCCTAGTTCTCCCTTTAAAGTATCGAATCCGGCTCCACCAATTAGGCGATCGTTCCCTGCCCGACCGGAGATGTCGTCATTGCTAAAACTACCATCGATCAGATTGCCAAAACCGTTGCCAGTTAAGACATCTTGATTGTTACCGCCAATTAAGTTTTCAATACTGATGAAAGTCCCGCTACCTCCAAAAAAAGTTGCTTTGTTCGTCTCTAAGGAAGCATTTATATTATTGCCAAATCCCAGATAGGTCGCTGTATCGTTTCCGTTTCCACCATCCAGAAGATCGTCCCCAAAAAAACCGCCAAACAGATTATCATTTCCGTCTAATCCCCGCAGGGTATCGCTCGCAGCAGTACCGTTCAGATTGTCGTTGCCGTTGGTTCCATTAATTAAAGCCATGTTCGTTGCTCCTAGATATTAAGTGAATTATTGAGGCAAATCAAAAGTGTTTGCTTTGGTTTGCTATGTCACAATCTTAGGAAATCAACTCGGTTCAACACATCTGAAAAACGTCTCGATCTGACATCAACGAAATGGATATTCTCGATCGCCCCCTCATCTGCCAAAAGTTGCGATCGCCCATCACTGCCTAGTCCGATGTTCGCGCGGCCTATCCCGATCGGCTATAACTTTAGTCATAGTTCCGAGGGGTGGCATCAGCGAAAGTTAGAAAATTGCCGAGTTTTATCGACATTCACTCTGACTTGCAGTATTTTTGGGGAATATTTGAGAGCCAGAACTACTGGAGGCCATGTCATGACGGCGATCGCATCCCTACTAAAAACCCAACCTCAACCATTTCGCTTTCTGCTGTACACCGAGTGGATCATGTTAGGCAGTTGTGGAGTGATGGCCGCCATCGAAGCGTGGCAGCGTCAAAGTCTTCCCGTACAGCACATTCTGATCCTGATCTCCCTGGGCTTGATGGGATGGATCTTACCTGCGGGCAAAACTTCGTTTCGCTATCTCTATACGGCGATCGAAATGAGTCTGATCTTCTACGGAACTACCTTGGGATATCTGCATATCCTACCGACGCTGTATTTGATTGTCTTAATTCGCAGTTGTTTTTTATTTGCATCCCCCGGTCGATGGATTGTGGCAGGTCTGTCGCTGGTAATGTATATGTTTCATCAAGTTCAGTATCTTCAAAGAGTGATACCCCTAATGTTGCCTAATGTCGAGCAACAGCAAATTTGGATGCACCAGACGGCAGAATTGTTGATGTTTGGATTGGGACTATTTTTCGTGTCGCAGTTGGTCAGTACCTTACTAGCAGAACGCAGAACCCAGGAACAACTATCGCAAGCCCACGCACAGCTACGGGAATATGCCCTGCAAATAGAAGATTTAGCAGCGGTTCAGGAACGCAATCGCATTGCCAGAGAGATTCACGATTCCCTGGGTCACGCCTTGACTTCGCTCAACATTCAACTGCAAACCGCCATGAAACTCTGGCAGCATGACCCAATAGAGGCACAACCGTTTTTGGAACAAGCCCAGCGACTCGGTAAGGTGGCGATGAAAGAAGTTCGACAATCGGTAAATGCGCTAAGGGCAGACGCAGAGGCAGAAGAACCCTTGGAACAGGGGATTGCCTCGCTGATGGAAGACTTTCGCCAGAGTACGGGTGTCACTGTTACCAGCAGCATTTGCGTGGAAGTTGTGTTACCACCTCAAGTTGTCAAAACGCTGTATCGCATCGTGCAAGAAGCGTTGACCAACATTTGCAAATACGCCCAAGCTACCGAGGTTCGCCTGCAATTGCAAACAACGTGCGATCGAGTGCTTTTGAGTCTTGAAGATAACGGGCGGGGGTTCCAATTAGAAAGTGGTACTGGCGGGTTTGGATTGCGAGGGATGCAAGAGCGAATTGCTTCTCTCAACGGAGAGTTTCACCTGGAAACATCACCCGGAACGGGGTGTAGAATCGATGTTAGCCTGCCGTTAAGTAGGTAGGCGAAAATAAATTACTTGATGTAACAAAGTGTAAAATTAACGTAACCGATACTTTTTTGCTAACAAATGCTAACAAACACATAAGTTAAGAGAGTTTCTTAACAAAGGAGCATCAACCAATGCCCGAAGGAAAACCCCGCGAGCACCATTTAGATCCCTATCCATCCTCAACCCAGTAGCTTGAGACTTTATAGTCCGAGCGCCGCCAAGGTTAGGAACAATTTCGCCCGTCCACGACACCGTTTTTGAGGTGTAAGCTTCGCTGCAATCAATCACGAGTTTCGACTGTTCCCAAGCTTTCCACTTCAGAAAAGTTTTAAACTCGTAATGGCTCAAGGTCAACATTTGTCTCACCGTTTTGTTTCTTAACTTGCGGCGGGATTTGGAAACCATCCCAGAAGTCTCGAATGTTGGCAGTAAAATCACATCAAAATTATCGACTAAAAACTTAGCCGTTTTGCGATGCAGTTCTGCCACCAAATTCTTGATCTTGCAGCGAAGCCTACCAGTGGCTTTCTTGAATCTTCTTTTCTGGCGACTGGGAGCATGAGAAATCTTTGACACTAATTTATCCAACCGAAAACACAATTTCTGGATGTGTAAATTAGAACCTTGCCCCAACCAACCATAAGAATCTTCCGAAAAAAAAGTCATGAACGTGCGAACACCCGGATCTAAGGCAACAAGCCGACCTTGGTTTTCGGTCTTAACTTGCTGCACTTCTTCTGAAACTACGAGGTAATATTCGCCGTAGGAAAGAGTCAGCCTACCATCGCTCAACAGGTCGGGTAGCGATTCCTTGAGTCGGCATTTACCAAGTATTGAGTGATAAACACCGCAGTCTTTGATTGCCGACTTCGGCACATAGATAGACTGCTTGGTGTCTTTCCTACTGCGAAACTTACACTTGCGGACTTGACCGTCTTTACTAAATCCCTGTTTAGCAGCCTTAACAGCCGAGCAAGCATCTTTGATGGCAATCGATTTAATCTGAAAAGGTACAGGTTTTGCCCAATCAGGCAAGCTGTTGAGTATTCCAGTTTTAATCGTCATCCAGCTAGCTTTAGTACCCGGCTCTTGAAGGTATTTTATAGTCGTGTTGTAGACAAAACGACTTACACCAAACCACTGCTTAACTAGAGCTTTTTGCTCAGGGTTTAGGAATAGCCGGATCTTCCTTGATCTTCTGGCGGTAACTTCTGAGTCCGTGCATTCTGCAACGGTCGCCGTGAAGGATGGAGAGAAGATCCGTTGTGAGTTCGGTTTCCGGGCAGCAAACAGTTCCGCCTTGAACCACGATTTGTCCATTGTTTTGCTCTGCCATGAACTCGAACAGTTCAAATCCGAATCTGCACAATCTGTCGCGACAGGCAACAACAACCGTGAGCTGTTCGCCGCGCATAAATCTGACCAGTAGGGCTTGCAGTCCTTTCCTTTTGAAGTTGATTCCTGAACCGATATCTTGGATGATTTCGGCGTCTGGATACTGCTGCGGCATGAATTCAATTTGGCGGGCGAGGTCGTCTCGCTGCTTGGGGGAACTAACTCGACAGTAGCAAACAAGGGTAGTTCTAGCTGCACCGCGCTGGTAGGACTCGACATCGTAGAGTCTTTGCCCTGCTTCGTTTTTGATGCTTTTGATCTTCCCTTCGTCTGCATATTTCCTCAAGGTATGGGGATGCAAGCCTAGAAATTTGACTGCTTTTCTGAGTGGTACGTATGCCCTGAGCAAATGGTAGCATACATAATTAAATATGAGCAAATGAATTACTGTGCGTCAACCTCTTTTGGCGTTTTTTCTTGGTCTGTGTAATTAAGAACTATCATGGGATAATACATTTTAGGAATATCCCATGATTCGTCTGTTGTTAGTTGACGATCAGCAGCTTATCTGCCAAGGGCTCAAGGCTATGTTAAGCCTAGAATCAGATTTAGAAGTGATTGGAATTGCCCACAACGGTAAAGCTGCTCTAGAGCAAGTCGAAGCTCTCCAACCCGATGTTGTATTAATGGATTTAAAAATGCCCGTGATGGATGGTAGAGAAGCAACTCGCCTGATCTGTCAGTCATTTCCCAACACGAGTGTCTTGGTTTTAACTACTTTTGATGACGATGGATACATTGTTGATGCGATGCGAGCCGGAGCCAAGGGCTATTTGTTGAAAGATATGCCATCGGAAGAGTTAGCACAAGCAATTCGTTTGGTGCAATCGGGTTATACTCAACTGGCTCCTGGTTTAATGGATAAGCTAATAACAGGATTTTGTGCAGCACCTACGACTCCAACACCTACTACTCAACTCTCGAAACTCCCTGCACTGGCACAATTAACCCCGCGCGAACAAGAGGTATTGCGGTTGATTGGTAAAGGTTTAGGCAACCGAGATATTGCCCAGCAGTTGTTTATTTCTGAGGGAACAGTGAAGACTCATGTCACTCATTTACTGAATCGGTTAAACTTGCGAAATCGATCGCAGTTGGCAATTTATGCCCATTCTGCGATCGAAACCTGAATCACTTTATTGTTTTTTATTAACCGCAGAGATCGCAGAGAGATGCTGCACAATCCTGCTCTGATTACCGCTGCATACTTTACCTAAGCTACAATTAAATTATCTGAGATGGAATTGCGATATTTTTGGTGAAACTATGCTAATAACAGAAGCCCCTTTCACGCTCCGTAAATGGACAGTTAAAGAGTATCATAAACTGGGAGAGATGGGAGTTTTTCACCCAGAGGAACGCATTGAATTAATTGAAGGAAATATCATCAAAATGAGTGCAAAAGGAACTGCTCACACCTCCGCTTTAGGGCGTACAGATAGATTGCTGCAAAGCCTTTTTGCAAATCTGGCGTGGGTACGAATGCAAGATCCGATCGCCCTTGATGACAATTCCGAACCCGAACCGGATATCGCCGTAGTCAGAATCGATGCCTTTGACTATGCGACTCACCATCCGACTCCATCAGAAGTATATTTAATTATTGAAGTAGCAGACAGCAGCTTAGCTTACGATCGCGAAATTAAAGCCAAAGCTTACGCGCGATCGGGAATTGCCGATTATTGGGTATTAAATGTGGGCGAAAGACAACTGCACGTTTTTCGAGAACCTGCGGAAGATGGGTATCAAAGCGAGGTTATTCTGGGAGAAAGCGCGATCGTTTCACCGCTGGAATTTCCTGCTTTCAATATCGCAATTCTGGCAATGTTGCCACCAATTATGCCATAGGTGCGCGCTGCGAACTTAATAATTTTTATTAACCGCAGAGGGCGCAGAGGGCGCAGAGAGAGAAGAGAGAGAGGCAAGTATTTAATCTGTTTGTAAAAACTGCCAACTATTTTGAATTCATCGGCAATTTTATTCGCCTAAAAAATCGATACCATAAATCTAATACCATTTTTCTAAAGATGTGCTATGGATGAAGTCTTAGCCCCCCCTTAATAAGGGGGGGTTGGGGGGGTAATATCTAGCGCTACTTTATGAAATTGGTATAATAATCGCAGTCGGTTTTAACCGACTTAAGCTTTGAGCCAGGGGTTTAAACCCCTGGCGGACTGGCGAACGGGCGACATATTTACTGACAACATTTTTAAGGCATGAAGTCGTTACTACAAACCTAATCGCTTTCTAGAATACTAGCCAGCAAAGCTTGCTGAGCGTGCATCCGATTTTCTGCCTGATCCCAAACGCGCGATTGACTGCCTTCAATCACTGCATCGGTAATCTCTTCATCCCGGTGTGCGGGCAAACAGTGCAATACAATTGCATTCTTATCTGCTAACTTCAGCAATTGTTCATTTACCTGATATGGCTCAAACAAAGGAATCCTGATTTTTGCTTCCTCTTCCTGTCCCATACTCGCCCAAACATCAGTATAAATCACTTGAGCATTCTTCACAGCAGCTTCTGCGTCCGCCGTCACAGTAACTTCTGTTTTTCCATTAGCAATATTCTTAGCTTTTTCCACTATCTCGGCATTAGGCTGGAAATCTTGAGGGCAAGCAATTCTTACATTCATTCCCGTCATGGCACAGCCCAACATCAGCGAATTTGCCATATTATTGCCATCGCCCAAATAAGTCAAAGTCACCCCTTCCAACTTACCAAAACACTCTTTTACTGTCATTAAATCCGCCAGCACTTGGCATGGGTGTTCGTCATCGGTCAGTGCATTAATCACAGGAATTTTGGCATAGTTAGCAAAAGTTGCTAAATCTTTTTGCTCGAAAGTCCGAATCGCTAAAATGTCTAAATATCTGTCTAAAACCCTGGCCGTATCTACCAAAGGTTCACCGCGGCTGACTTGTGTAACGTTGGGATTGAGGTCAATCACTTGCCCTCCCAATTTATACATTGCTACCGTAAAACTTACCCGCGTTCGCGTTGAAGCTTTGGAAAATAACAAGCCGAGAACTTTATTGCGTTTCAGCTTGACCATTCCCGATTTTAAACTGGCTGCTAGATCCAGCACATAATTTAATTCATCAATGCTTAAATCTGCCAGACTTAATAAATCTCGCCCTTTTAAGGAATCCATGCTTTCCCCCACCCACAAATTTTTAACTTTGTCTTAAATCTTAGCCCGCAGAGGTGAATTTTGTTTCTGTAATCCCTAGTTGACATCTGCGGGTAAGGTTTATGCGGGTAATTGCTCGATCGCGCGATCGATCGAATCGCAACCTTGTTCCACCGTTTCTACCACAGCCAACACGCCCCGCAATTCCCCAGCGCCGGGGAAACCCTTAGCATACCAGGTTAAGTGCTTGCGCGCTTGGCAGACACCGCTTTCACCTTTATATTCCCACAAAGCCCGCAAATGTTCCTTAGCACATTCGAGGCGTTCAATTGGTGTCGGAGCTATCTTTTCCACACCAGTTTTTAAGAAATAATCAACTTCTCCCACCAAAAAAGGATAGCCCAAAGTTCCCCGCGAACACATCACTCCATCGGCGCCGGTTTCTTCCAGACATCGCATCGCTGCTTCCACAGAAAAAATATCCCCGTTAGCAATAACAGGAATCGATAAAACTTCTTTCACTCGGCGAATCCACTCCCATTTTGCCGGGCCGGTGTAACCTTGCGATCGAGTGCGGCCGTGCACGGTAATCATTTTTGCTCCCGCATCTTCCATCCGCTTGGCAAATTCCAAAATATTAATTTCTTTGTCAGTCCAACCAATCCGAGTTTTAACCGTGACAGGAACATCTACCGCTTCCACAACAGCCCGCACAATTGCCTCGGCCGTTTCCGGGTCTCGCAGCAGGGAAGAACCGCCGCCGTTTTTAGTAATTTTGTTAACCGGACACCCCATATTAATATCAACAGTATCCGCTCCTTCTACCACTGCTTTCTGGGCCGCTTCTGCCAAGAAATCCGGCCGGCAGTCAAACAATTGAATGCTAATCGGACGCTCGTTCGGGTCAACTTCCATAATTCTCGGCAGTTGCTTCACGTAGTGCAAACCCGTAGCGTTCACCATTTCCGTGTACATCATCGAATCCGGCGCGTAGCGGCGCACCAGGCGACGAAATACCAAATCGGTAACGCCGGATAAGGGTGATTGCAGGACGCGGCTTTTAACTTCAAAATCGCCGATTTTGAGCGGAGTTGATAATTTTTCTTTTAATTCGGGAGAGAGAGTAAGCATAGTCGATCGCACTTTAATTCTAATATCTGTATATTATACAACCTTAAGTATTTATACTTTAACAAATAAAAACTGAAGAGAAGCTCCACAAGAAATTAACTCTGGTTGTGGAACAGGCAAGATGCCTGTTAAGCGAGAATGCAGCT
This sequence comes from Microcoleus sp. B6-A1, assembly GCF_036705085.1. NCBI lineage: Bacteria > Bacillati > Cyanobacteriota > Cyanophyceae > Oscillatoriales > Microcoleaceae > Microcoleus > Microcoleus sp. B6-A1. Next base: position 8,815 of record NZ_JAUBTU010000009.1, on the reverse strand, counting down.
CTTCGCTGAGTTTTAACTCAGATATTGTATCCTTTTCAATCAGGATTTCGAGGGCGGGATCTGGGGCTACCCCACAAGAAAACTCACTCTTTGTGGAACAGGCATCTTGCCTGTTCTTAGGAAAGGTGCTCTTCGGTGAGTTTTGAACTACAATTGGTTGATTCCTGACGACGCCGATCGAACATTAAAAAAATTGTAGAGAATTCCTATGGACGCCGCAGCACTCTGGCAACGCTATCAAGACTGGCTTTACTATCACTCTGGATTGGGACTTTACCTCGATATCAGCCGCATGGGATTCGACGACGCTTTCGCAGCAGCACTGAAGCCCAAATTTGACAAAGCTTTCAAAGATATGGCAGCTTTAGAAGCAGGTGCGATCGCCAATCCCGACGAAAACCGCATGGTGGGCCACTACTGGCTGCGAAACCCCGATTTAGCTCCCACTCCAGAATTAAAACAAGAAATAGTCGAAGGGATAGCACAAGTCGAAGCATTTGTCAAGAAAATTCAAAACCGCGATATTAAACCGCCCTTTGCTCCGCAATTTACCGACATAATTTCGATCGGCATTGGTGGTTCGGCCCTGGGCCCCCAATTTGTCGCCGAAGCTTTATCCCCAGACATTCCGCCCCTAGCAATACATTTTATCGACAACACAGATCCGGCTGGGATCGATCGCATCCTTAACAAAATCAAAGACCAACTCGCCAGCACCCTAGTAATTACTATCTCCAAATCCGGCGGCACCCCCGAACCCCGCAACGGGATGATCGAAGTTCAAAAAGCCTTCGCCGCCCAAAAACTCGACTTCGCGAAACAGGCAGTTGCCATCACTGGAACAGACAGCAAACTAGACAAATTAGCCAAATCCGAAGGCTGGATTGCCAGCTTCCCGATGGCCGACTGGGTGGGAGGGCGCACTTCGGAACTGTCAGCAGTAGGACTTTTGCCCGCAGCTTTGCAAGGCATCGACATTCAGGCGATGCTCGACGGCGCTAAAGTGATGGACGAAGCTACCAGAATTCCCGACATTAAAAATAATCCCGCCGCCTTGTTAGCAATGTCCTGGTATTTTGCTTGCAACGGACGTGGCGAGAAAGATATGGTAGTTTTGCCGTATAAAGATTCACTGCTATTGTTCAGCCGCTACTTGCAGCAATTAGTCATGGAATCGATCGGCAAACAGGAAGATTTAGACGGCAACACAGTTCATCAAGGAATCGCAGTTTACGGCAACAAAGGCAGCACCGACCAACACGCCTACGTCCAGCAACTGCGAGACGGCGTGCCGAATTTCTTCCTAACATTTATCGAAGTTTTGCAAGACAGGCAAGGCATTTCCCCAGAAGTAGAAACCGGCGTCACTTCGGGAGATTATTTGTCTGGTTTGTTGCAGGGAACTCGACAAGCCTTGTACGAAAATCACCGAGATTCCATTACTGTCACCATTCCCCAAGTCAACCCTAGGACAGTAGGAGCATTAATCGCCCTCTACGAAAGAGCCGTAGGTTTTTACGGTTCCTTGGTGAATGTCAATGCCTATCACCAACCGGGCGTCGAAGCCGGCAAAAAAGCGGCCGCTGCTGTATTGGACTTGCAGCAACGGGTACTGCAAGTGCTCAAAGACGCCCAAAAACCTCTGTCTGTCTCAGAAATAGCCAAAAAAGCAGGAAAGCCAGAGCAAATCGAGACAATTTACAAAACTCTGCGGCATTTGGCAGCAAACGGGCGCGGCGTAGCTTTGGAGGGAACATTAGGGCAGCCTGCTACTTTAATAGCAAGTTATCAACGAAATGGGGTCTAAAACCCTGTCCTTCTAGGACGGTTTTAATTTCTTAAATCCCTTCCTAAAAGTGAGGCAATTTCTAGTATACTAGAGTAGTCAAGGTTAAACTCCTTTGCCATCGTGTATAAAAACAGTTAATGACACACTTTTAGGCGTAAACCGGGGGACAAAGAGCGGCGAAAACTCTATAAACAGCTAGGGGCTTAACACAGTTCCTTTAACCAGAGAAACAAACTATTTAGTCTTGTTAAGTAGGGTAGGGCATACCCGAACTCTAGGTGAATATCCTAGTACGCTTTTGGAGATAGACCCTAGGCGGGTGACTGCGAATCGGGCTCGTTAATTGGTAGGCTTTCTACGGTTAAAAAGTTTGAGTATTGCCGAAAGGACGCAACATTTTAAGGTCAGTCGCTGAATTAAGAATCCCTGTCCTTTAGGTCAGGGAGTGTCAAAAACAGAATTAAACAGTAGAATTAAAAATTAAAAGTGACTAATTTCACTTTTAATTTTTAATGTTTAATTTTTAAATTCCCCTCATGCCCTTAACGATTCTGGTTGCTGACGACGATTTCGCGACTCGCTTGTCGATTACCGATTATCTGGAAATTACCGGATACTCTGTAATCGCTGCTGAGAACGGCAAAGAAGCTTTAGGTTTGGTAGATGAATTTCAGCCTCACTTGATTGTTACCGACATTACAATGCCCCAGATGGATGGCTACGAATTCGTCCGGCGAGTTCGGACTCGTCCCGCTTTCCGCTTGCTGCCGGTGATTTTTTTGACGGAACGCACGAGCACGGAGGAACGGATTCGCGGCTATCAGATGGGGTGCGACAATTATCTGGCTAAACCTTTTGAACTCCCAGAGTTAGGGGCGGTTATTCGCTCTTTGCTCGATCGCTACGCTCTAATCGCTCAAGCCCCCTCTCGTTCCCCCGAACCCGAACCAATGCCAACAGAGGCACGCAGCAGAGCCAATGACAAGCCAGAAGCAGATTTTTTAACTCAAAAGTCAAACACAGGCGATTCCCTACGGGATAACTCCGCTTCACGGGCATCTCCCAGCCAAAATGCTCCGACTTTGACTCAGCGAGAGCGACAAGTGCTAGATTTACTGACAGAAGGTCTTTCTAATATTCAAATAGGCTCCACACTCCACCTCAGCCCTCGAACGATCGAAAAGCACGTCAGCAGCTTGTTCAGAAAAACTGACAGCAACAACCGAGCAGAACTCGTTCGCTTTGCGATGGAACACCATTTAGTCGGTAATGGGTAATTGGTAATTCTTAATTGGTAATTCTTAATTTTTCCTGATTTATAACATACTCCAACAAACCCGCTTGAGCGTCCAGCAGCAAATCAATTACTCGATCGAATCCCTCCGGGCCACCGTAGTAAGGATCTGGCACTTCTTTAAGGTCGTATTTCTGGCAAAAATCGCACATCAGCCGCACTTTATCTTTATACTTTCCAGCCGAGTCCAGGGCAAGAATATTGCGATAATTGTCTCGATCCATAGCCAGAATCAAATCAAATTTTTCAAAATCTTTCTTGGTAAATTGGCGGGCTTCGCCTAACAATTCAATGTCTCGCTTCCTCGCCGCCAATGCCATCCGCCTGTCAGGGGGGCTGCCAATGTGATAGCTAGCAGTTCCAGCAGAATCGCAGGTGATGCGATCGCTCAAACCAGCTTGTTCAATTAAGTGATTCATAATATTTTCTGCTGAGGGCGATCGGCAGATATTTCCGAGGCAGACAAATAATAATTTAGTCATTAGTTATTAGTTATTAGTTATTAGTTATTAGTTATTAGTCAGTCAACACTGCTAATTTGTAGGGTGCGTCGCTTTCAGAGTCAATCTGCAAGTTCTATCGAACATGGAGCAGCGACGCACCTTAGTATAGGGGTTTTCCAGAAAGTTTAATCAGTCAACAGTCAACAGTCAACAGTCAACAGTTAACAGTCAACAGTCAACAGTCAACAATTGACTGATAACTAATGACTAACCGAAACCGGGGAGATTTAGTCCACCGGTGAGTTCTTCCATTTTCTCCCGCATCGTCATCGTAGACTTAGCGTAAGCATCCTGCATCGCCACCGTGACGAGTTCAGAAACCACATCAGCACCTTCACCGAGGGCATCCGGTGAGATTTCCACGCGGCGGGGTTCTTGGTTGCCGCTGAGAAAAACCTTGACCAAGCCGCCGCCTGCAGTTCCCTCAATTTCCATTAAATCCAACTCTTCTTGGAGCTTTTTAGCTCCTTCTTGAACCTGCTGAGCTTTTTTGAAAGCTTCAGTCAGTTCTTTCATTTTGCCCAGGCCGAAGCCAAATCCTTGTCCTGATTTTGTCATAAAAAATACTCGGTAAGTGGGAAACTCAGTGGCTTCAGCCCTGAGAGGAAAACGACACGGCGATTTCAATCGCCTTGAATCCCCTTGCGGGGTTAGAGGGGTATGGTTGCCCCTCTATGGAGATATGGTTGTCTCCGAGTCCCTTTCGGGTAATGTTAGCTTCGCCAAGGTTATAAGAGCTTTTTAGACCTGCAACACTGTCTCAGTGACTTTAAGACTGTTTAATTGCAGATGACAGAGCGGAAAACTAGCTTCGCATTCGCCGGTGTCGTGACTCAAATAACGTAGTCAGTTAAGACTTAGGCTGGTCAGAATAGCTTGTAATTTCTTACAAGCTCAGTGGCTTTAGCCCTGAGTTCCTGACAACTACTTTGTGATGGTGTGTGGGCTGGCAGTCTGCCGTTTCCGTATTACTTCAATGATGCCTTAGAAGGGAAACTCTCCCAGTATTCTAACTTCTGGCTCCAACAACAGCGACCACCGCTGCTCGACTTGCTGTTGAACGTGGCGGATCACTTGAAAAATATCATTGGCCGTTGCCGACCCGCAGTTAAGAATAAAATTAGCATGACGCTGAGCCACTTGTGCACCGCCGATCTGATATCCCTTCAGTCCCGCTTGTTCGATGAACCAACCTGCCGTCTTGGGGCCGGGGTTGCGGAAGACTGAGCCACAGCTCGGTAAGTGGTAAGGTTGAGTTGTCCGCCGCTGGCTGAAATGGTCATTAGTTTCTGCCATTACTTGCGATCGATCGAATCCCGGCTGTAACTGAAAAGTCGCTTCTGTTACTAGCCGATCGCCCCCTTGCAGCACCGAAGTCCGGTAGCGGTACTCCAACTCTTGGGGAGTCAGAATTTCCACCTTGCCACCAGGGGATAGCACGCGAGCGTTGACCAGAATATCAGCAGTACAGCCTCTGTGAGCGCCTGCATTCATCACCACAGCCCCTCCCACGGTACCAGGTATGCCGACGGCCCATTCTAGGCCTTTCCAGCCCCGCTTAGCCGCCAACCAAGCCAGGCGCGGAATTGACTCCCCCGCCCCCGCTGTAACTTGACCTGTTTCTGGGTTAAAATTCACCTGTTTGAGGTAGCGAGTGCCGACGACCAAACCGGATAAACCCCGATCGCTCACCAACAAATTAGAACCCGCACCCAGCAGAGTCACAGGCACCCCTTCAGAATCAGCCCAAGCAAAACTCGCTTGCAAAGCCTCCATACTGCGGGGAGCAACGTACCACTCGGCCGGGCCACCGACTCGGAAGGAAGTCAGGCCCGCCAGCGAAACTTGGGAGTTAATCTTGCAATCAGTTCCCCGCAAAGAAATAGGAGAATACACTCGCCGATTGTCCTTAACAGAGGAGTCATTCGAGATAGTCACCATCTTGAAAATCCTTAAAAATACCTTCGCTCGAAGACGTGGTTGAAAATTCGTTTAGCTAACTTATGTGGCCGCTTTGAGCGAGCCGTCCGACAGAAGTTTCGGCACAACGTGCCACGCCATAATGTCGATCAACTCTACTCAGTTCGCGAGCTAATCGGGGCGATCGGCTTGTTGATAAAAAGCCATAACCTCTGGAATAATCTGATTCAGATTACCAGCGCCCAAAAACAGAGCCAAATCCCCCGGTTGCAGATTTTTGGTTAAAAACTTAGTGACTGACTCCAGGGAAGGCGCAAACTCAACCTCTCGGCCTTCTTTAGCAATCAAATCAGCAACTTGCTGCCCGCTAATTTCTCCTAAATTTGGTTCCCCAGCACTATAAATATCGCAAGCCACAACCAAATCAGCATCCCCAAAAGATTGAGCAAATTCTGGCAAAAATGTCAGAGTCCGGCTGTAACGGTGGGGTTGAAAAATTGCAACCACTCTTCGGGATTTGGGATTTTTTTCGCTACCTTCGATCCGCAAGCGAGCCGCCGCCAAGGTGACACGAATTTCGCTAGGATGGTGGGCGTAGTCGTCCACAAACAGGATGTCATTGTGAAAGCCCCGCACCTCAAAACGGCGGCGAGCTCCTTCAAAGCCAGCAATCGCTTTGGCAATCGCCGAAAACTCTAACCCCAACAATCGGCCTACTGCTACCGCAGCTAGTGCATTGCTGAGATTGTGTGTGCCGAGCAACTTCAACTCCATTTCCCCCAGGAAAACTCCTCGCTCCCAAATCCGAGCCTTGGTGCTTTCTGCCCCGTACTCCACGCCCGAAGCCGTGTAGTCAGCACCGCTGTCCGGCTGCAAGCTATAACTGACATGAGGGTGAAGGCAGTCTTTGACGATTTGGTCGTCAATGCAGCCCACCAAGGTTTGACAGTTTTGGGCAAACACCTTAAATGTGTCTATTACCTGGTCAAGGGTATCGTAATGGTCTGGATGATCCAGTTCCACATTCGTCACTATGCCAATTTTGGCTACCAGCTTAACGAGAGAACCGTCGGATTCATCAGCCTCGGCCACTAAGTAGGGCCCTTCCCCCAAACGGGCATTGCCTTCCCAAGCATTTACCTCGCCTCCTACTACGATGGTCGGGTCTAGACCCGCAGCCATCAGCATGAAGCCGATTAAGCTGCTAGTAGTAGTTTTGCCATGAGTCCCGGCTACCGCTATGCTTTGATAATCTTGAATTAACGCTGCCAACACATCCGATCGATGAAAAATCGGACAGCCCAAATCTAAAGCAGCTCGATATTCGGCATTGGCTGGGTGAATAGCCGTCGAACATACTACTTGAGGCAATCCCGCAATTGCTTGGGCGCTTGAACCGTTGCCGTTCAATTGGACAGCTTTGGCTGTCGCGACAGAAGTCCCTACCGTACCCGCGACTATCGAGGATACTGCCCTTTCCTGTTGCCCGCAGTCGGGACTGCTACCGTTGAGGGCCGTTTGAAATAGTTCCAAATTGCTGGCGTCTTGACTCCAAAAAATATGAGCTCCCATTCCTTGCAAGCGCTCGGTTATGTGACTCGATTTAATGTCGGAGCCGTACACAGGCAACTTGCGTTTAGCTAGAATGTAGGCAAGGGCTGACATCCCAATCCCACCAATGCCGATGAAATGAAATGGTCTACCGCTAAAATCAACAGAACTCGGCATCTTTGCTCCTCACACACCACACCACGCCAATAACACGCGATATCATATCAAGAATTGTTTTTTCAGGATACAGTTCGCTAGAGATTTTGTACAAAATTCTCTGCGCGTCCCTAGATTTGAGGGACTTGTAGAGATGTTTGTCTTGTATCCTATATGACTTAGTACCGAGTAGTTTTCCGGAACAGTCACAGCTCGAAAATTGCAGGTAAGAGAAAACGGGGTCTGGGGCCTGTGCCAATAGACTAATTTTGGGTGGTTGCATACTCCTGCATTCTTTCTATTTCTATCCGCCTGCTGTGCTGGGATACGGCAGCAAAAGCCCCACAACCTTTCTACCAAGATTGAGGGTAAAACCCATAAGGATTTACAAACACTACCACGAACCACAAAATTTCGCTCATTTTGTAGTCATTTATCTACTCCTACGGTTATTTTTTCTTGAAAGTCAGAGATTGACACGATCGCAACTCAATTACAGCAACTATAGATAGTATGTATTCTCACTTAATTGTATATATACCAAGTTATGCAGTTAGTCGAATAAGTGGAAAAGTGATAGAGCTTACGGTTAAAAGTGTATAAACATAAAAGTGGCGCGATGTCTGTATTAATCCTGATTTTGGGGAAATATGGGGAAAATAGCGATTTTGGGGGGGACTTTTGACCCGGTTCACTGGGGTCATGTGTTGGTAGCCGAGACGGCTGCAAGTCAATTTGCTCTCGATCGAGTCATTTGGGTACCGGATCGCTCTCCTCCTCACAAAGAGCGCCCGGATTTGGCAAGTTTTGAGCAGCGGCGGGAAATGCTTGCTCTGGCGATCGGCGATCGCCCAGACTTCGTAATTTCGCCGCGGTCGGCAAATCCTTCGGGCAGTTGTTTTGCGATCGACACCCTGCTGTTTTTGCAAAAATTGTATCCCGGCGATCATCGCTGGTACTGGATTATTGGTAGTGACGCACTCCTTACTCTCCCCAAATGGCACCGGTGCGGCGAAATTGCCGGGTTGTGCGACTGGTTGGTGGCCCCACGTCCGAGTCAGGAAGATCGAGAGATAGCAGAAAGCGGGGAGATTGGGGGACTGTCCGAGTGGGGAGATTGTCCCGGTGGAAAACCCCTCGATTCCGGGGGGGACAGGATGCAGGTTCAGGCAAATGCTGTGGGCCGACGAGTTGCCGAACAAATGGCTCTTTTGGACGTGGAAATACGCTGGGAGGTGCTATCCATGCCTGCGATCGAGATTTCGTCCAGCCACATCCGCCGCTGCTGCGCCGAAAGGCTCGACCTCCGCTACTTAGTCCCGGAAGTTGTCGGGACTTATATTGCAGCCCATCAGCTTTACCAGTAACCAGCGGCAGAAAGCCCAATGCCCTCTGCCTTGCAATTTCAGCCTTCTAAAAAAGTTCAGGTTTTTTTGATCGACACAAAAAGTTATAAAGGATCGAGCTTTGCGATATGATCTGGTGTCATCAGAAAGGTGGGCGGAAACCCCGTCGTTTTAAGACCGCTTTATATTAAACTATAGTTTGGTCAATGACCCACCCGCGACGATGGATTCAGACAGCCTAACGAGCGAAGTCCAG